>JBBIPS010000071.1:0-11128 GCA_037442725.1 Burkholderiales bacterium
GCGTCGCCGCGCGCCAGCGCCACGAAGGCGCGCGTGTCGTCGAGCGCCGCCGCCAGCGCGCACGGCTCGGCACACTGGGCGGTGGCCACTTCGACCCAGTGCAGCGCGGCGTCGTGCTCGGCGCTGTCGAGATACAGCAGCGACTTGCGCGCCGCCGCACGCGCACGCAGCGGTGCGTCGAAGCGCGCCGGGGCGTCGAGGATGCGGTCGACATAGGCATGCGCCGCGCCCAGATCGCCGAGCCGTGCCGCGACCAGCGTCAGGTTGAGCAGCGCGGCCCCGGCGAGCGTCGGGTCCTGCAGTGCCTGCGCAGCGTCGAGCGCGCGCTGGTACTGCGCACGCGCCTGCGCCAGATCGCCGCGATGCAGCGCGCGCGCGGCACGCTCGTTGGCGCTGCCGGCGATCTCCTGCATCCGGCTCGGTGCGCGCTGCGGCGTCGAGCCGCATGCCGTGAGCAGCAGCGCCGACAACACCACCGACAGCATTGCCGACGCCAGTGCACCCAGCCGCAGTGCCGACATCTTCGCCGCTGGCCGCGTGTGCGCGCCGCCGCGCTGGCCCGCGCCGCCGGTCGCGTCAATTCGGAGTGGGAACACGCAGCGCGCTCGCATCGTGGCTCTCGATCGGCAACTCGGGGGCGGGCGCCGGTGGCAGCAGCGCGCGCAGCGGCCAGGCGCGCCGCACGCCCTGCACCAGTTCCTGTGCGTCCTCGACCAGCGGCGGAGCGCTGCGCAGCACTCCGGGCAGCGTCTGCGCGGCCACCGAGGTGATCTGGCGGACGTCGCGCGCCACCGCGTCCAGGTTGCCCAGTGTGCCGTCGGCCTTGGCCAGCAGCCCGGGCAGCGCCGTGTTGACCAAGCCCAGGCTGGTGTCGACCTGCCCGATCAGGCCACCGACCTTGCCCACCGTGGCGTTGCCCTGCGTCAGCAGCGTCTGCGACTGAGTTGCGATGTCGGTGAGCTGCACGCGCGCGCCGGCGGCCAGCGCGTGGATTTCGGCCGCCGAGCGTGCCAGATCGCCCGCGGCGGATGCGGCGTGGCCCATCACCGCGGCGATATCGCCCTGGCGCTGGCGCAGCATGCCGCTGACCTGGCGCAGGTCGTCGAGGATCGGCACCAGCCGGCCGCGCAACTCGTCGGCGATCTCGGTGATCGTGGCGCGGCCGCGGAAAGCGATCTTCGGGTCGCGCGCGTCGAGCGGCGTCGGCGCGCCGCCCGGCTCGATCTCGATCACCGTCGGGCGCAGCTGCTCGCGCACCAGCACCGCGCGCGCGTCCGAGCGCAGCCTGGGCATCAGGTCGGCGTCGATGCGCAGGCTCATCCGCACCGACAGATCGGGTTGCAGCTCGATCGCGCGCACCTCGCCGACGCGAACGCCGCTCAGGCGCACGGCCGTGCCCGGCGCCAGCCCGGCGGCGTTGTCGACGACGGCGTAGAGCGTCACGGTACGCGCGAAGGCGCCGCGCCGCCAGGCGATGCCGCCGGCCAGCGCGGCGGCCAGCAGCACGCCGACCAGTAGCGCCAGCAGCAGTTGAACCCGGTCGTGGCTGACCGCGCGCGGGCTCACTCTTCACTCCTCGTCGCGCGCCGACGCCGACGACCCGGACTCACAGGAAGCGCAGCCCGGCGGCGCACAGGTCGGCGATCAGCACGAACACCAGGCTGCCGACGCAGGCGGCCACCGTGGCTTTCGGGATCGCTGCCACCTTGGGCTCGGCATGCAGCCCGTGATAGCACGAAACGATGCCGATGCCCAGGCCGAACACCGCGCCCTTGGCGATCGAGACCGGCACCTGCCACCAGACGCCGCTGCCGAGGAAGGTGTCGAGCTCGGACAGCCAGGGCGTGCCGAACAGCAGCGCCGAGGCCGTCAGCGCCGCGCCGATCGCGATGAACTGGAAGTACGACACCAGCAGCGCGCACGACAGCGCCAGCCCCAGCACGCGCGGGATGACCACCTCCTCCTCGTGCGCGGCGTCGGCCCACAACGCCTCGCTCACGCCGCCGCGCAGATGCATCAGTGCGATCTCGGCGGCGATGGCCACGCCGCTGCGCGCGACGACGACCCACGCCGTCATCAGCGGCGCGAGCTCGCGGATGCCGCCCCAGACCAGGTTCTTCAGCACTGCCTCGTTGTCGACGCCGAGCAGCGCCAGCGCCTGCGCCGGCACGATGGCACCGAGCACGATCGCGATCAGCGCCACCACCGGAAGTGCCTGCACGCCGCTGAGCCGTACCTGGCGCGCCAGCGACGCGCGCACGCTGGCGTGGCCCAGCATCGCCGATTGCGTGACGCCGTGCACCAGCATCGCGGTGTAGCCCAGCGCGAGTCGGGCGGTGGCTGAGATCATCGGCAGGCTTTCGGCATGTCCTCGATCCTCGGCGGCGTCGCAGGTCGCCTGCGGCGCGGCGCCAGTATCACCGTTGCAGCCGGCGCGCCAACCCGGCAATTCCCTGCCGCGATCGGCGCGCCGTGCCGACGAATGCGCAGCACAGCGGGCGGCGTACCCGAATTGCCGGCTGCCCATTCGCGGTCGTGCGCGCGTCGGAAAACTTTACGGTCGTCAAGTCCTGGCGTTGATCCATCGCAACAGTTGACACGAAAGTTCGTTACGAATCAACGCTGATCGCGATCTTTCGACTCACCGCGCACAGTTGTTGCTTGCCACGCTGCGAGATTGGAGACAGACATGCTGCAAGCACGCTTTGGAATGGCCCTGCGCGTGGCGACGCTGACCGCGGTCGCTGCGCTGGGCAGTCTCGGCACGGCACAGGCCGCGGTCTATGTCGGCAAGTGGGATCCGGCCTATGGTGCGCCGTACAACGGCTCGCCGGCCCTCGGGTTCACCGGGCAGGCCAAGTTCTACGTTCCCGATGGGTGTCTGGCGGGCAGCAACGGGTATTCACACCTCGCACCGACGTTCATCGGCGTCGATGCCGGTTGCTCGACGAGCGACGCGAACGGGCGCATCAACCTGCTGAGCGCCGAGGTCAATCTGTTCGCGTTCATCGGGGCCTTCAACCCGCTGGCCGTGCCCGACGAAACGCTCACCTATGCGTCGCCCGTGGGTCTTTACGCATCGGATCTGGGCAGCGATCCTGTCTACGGCATCGTCGTCGACTACAACGCGGTGACGGGCAAGTTCGACGTCATCGGCGCCAACGTCGCGCTGCTCGGGCCGAAGTTCCCGGGTGCGCTGGCGATCACGCCGATCACCTCGGGGGCGGGCTTCTATCTGCAGATCGGGCTGGGATTGAATGGCGGCGATGTCGACAACTCGGCCGGCGGCGCAGAACCGTTTCCCTTCGTCTTCGCCGACGAGTTGATGGAAGTCGAGGAGCTGACCGCTGCGCGGGCGGCGCCGTTCCTGGAGTCGACGCTCGTCAACACGAGCTGCAGCGATTCCGGGTGCGTTCCCAACCCGCTCGGTGGCAGGTCGGGCCCTGCGACGGTGACCTTCACGCAGGTCCCCGAACCCGGGTCGCTGGCGCTGGTGCTGGGTGCCATCGCGGCCGGCTGGGCCGCGCGTCGACCGCGCCGTCCGGCCGCACCGACAACGCGCTGACCGCGCCGCGATACCGCGCCGGCACGGCGCGCCGAACTGTCCCAAGGGTTCATCGAGTCGCCGGCGTCGCGCCCGCTGGCGCGTCCAGCGCGGCGCGTATCGCGTCGTCGATCTCCCAGCCACGCCCTTCGTCCCAGTCATGGTCGAACCCGGCGCCTGGCCGTGCCTGGCGCAGCGACTCGAGCTGAACCTGCCAGCGCCGCTCCTCGGTGGGCGGCCGCGCCAGCGCGAGCCGGTCGCGCGATGAGGCCGCAGCGGCGGCGATACGCACAGCCACGTCGTCGCGGCCGCGCGCGCGTGCGAGGACGGCGTGGTCTTCGAGGCAGCCGAGCAGTTCCTCACGCATCTCGAAGCTGCGGAAGTCGCGCAGCGCGGCACCGAGTCGGTGGCGCGCCGATGCGAAGTCGCCGCCGTCCAGGTCGGCCCGGCCCAGCCACGCCATCGCGTGCGACTGGCCGCGCTTGTCGCCGGCTTCGATGCACAGCGCCAGCGAGCGGGCGAAACGTGCGCGTGCTTGCGCCGGGTCACCGCAATCGAACGCCGTCTGCCCGAGCACGAGTTCGCACTCGCCTTCGACCTCGTGGTGCTTGATCGCACGGGCGATTTCCAGGCACTCGTCGAGATGCGATCGTGCCTGCGCGGTGTCGCCGACGTAGACGCTGATCTGCCCGAGGTGCAGCAGCGCGATCGCCTCACCGATGCGGTCGCCGTGCTGGCGGAAGATCTGCAGCGCTTCGAGCTCGCCCGCGCGCGCAAGCTCGGCGTCGCCCGCCGGCAGCCGCGCCAGCGACAGCGTCGACAGCGTGGCCGCGATGTCGATCGGGTTGCCCAGGCGGCGGCGCAGTTCGAGGCAGGTCTCGAGCATGTCGCGCGCCTCGGCGTAGTCGCTCTGGCACTCGGCCAGCGCCGCGCCGACGTACAACGCATGCGCCTGGGCCAGGTCCGAGGCCCGGATCGCCGGCAGCGCGAGCGCCGCACGCACCGTCGCGCGGCCCTCCGACGAGTAGCCGCGCAGGATCCAGAAGCCTTGCAGCGCAACCGCGAACTTGACCGCGATGAACGGGTCGACGCCGCCGGACAACGCCAGAGCGATTGCCGCGCGCACGTTGTCGAGGTCGGTCTCCATGCGCACGATGCACTCGGCCTGCTCCGGGCCTTCCAGTCCGTCCCTGACCGCCTTCGCGACCACGAAGAAGCACTCGCAATGCCGGGCCGCGATGGCCGCCGCCTCGCCGCCTTGCTCGAGCTTTTCGAGCGCATAGTCGCGGATCGTCTCGAGCATGCGGTAGCGCGCGCCGTCCTCGCGCTCGTCGAGCATGACGAGCGACTTCTCGACCAGCGACCCGAGCAGGTCGAGCACGTCGTCGGTGGCGAGCGGCTCGTCACCGCACACCTGCTCGGCGGTCGCCAGTTCGCAGCCGCCGACGAACACCGCCAGTCGCGCCAGCAGCGTGCGCTCGGCGTCGTTCAGCAGGTCGAAAGACCAGTCGACCAGCGCGCGCAACGTCTGCTGGCGTGCCAGCAGCACGCGGCCGCCGCCGGTGAGCAGCTTGTAGCGATCCTTCAAGCGCGCGTTGATGTCGGCCACGGTCAGCGAGCGCACGCGCGCCGCCGCCAGCTCGAGTGCCAGCGGGATGCCTTCGAGCCGCGCCACCAGTTCGGCCAGCGCTGGCGCCTCGCGCTCGTTGATCGAAAACGTCGGCTTGAGCAGTTGCGCGCGCTCGACAAACAGGCGCACCGCGGCCGAGCGCGCCAGCGCCACGACGCCGTCGCCCTGCATCGGCACCGGCAGCGGCAGCACCGGGTAGCTCTGCTCGCCCGGAACGCGCAGCGCCTCGCGGCTGGAGGCCACGATGCGCACGCCGGGCGCCGCGCGCAGGATCGCGTTGGCCAGGTCGGCCGCCGGCTCGAGCAGGTGCTCGCAGTTGTCGAAGATCAGCAGCACGCGCCTGGGCCTGAGGTGCGCGCACAGCGTCTGCACCAGCGGCCGATCGGGCTGCTCGCGCACGGCCAGCACCTGCGCTGCCTCGCCGACCACCAGCGCGGGGTCGCGGATCGGCGCCAGGTCGAGGAACCAGACGCCGTCGGGGTAGTCGTGCATCACCTCGGCCGCGACCTGCAGCGACAGCCGTGTCTTGCCCAGGCCGCCCATGCCGAGCAAGGTCAGCAGCCGGACCTCGGTCAGCAGCGATCTGACCTCGCCGAGCTCGCGCTCGCGCCCGATGAACGACGTGACCTGCTGAGGCAGGTTGTTGGCGATCTCCTTCACTGGCAGCCAGCGCTCGCCGCTGCGCACGACGCGGTAGACCTTGTCGCTGTCGGGCGGCGCGACGAACGGCGCGTCGGCCGCGCCGGCCTCGAACAGCTCCACCGGTTCGGCCAGGCCCTTCATGACCCAGTGTCCGTGCGACTCGACGCGCAGGTCGGTGGACCCCAGCGCCTGCCTGGCCTCGGGCGTCAGCAGGGTCTGGCCGCCCTGTGCGAGCGACATCACACGCGCCGTGGTCGGCTTGGCCAGGCCATCGACCTCGAGCGGCTTGGCGCCGCGCGCGACGTCCTGCGCGCTGTTCTCGCGCAGGCTGACCGGCCCGACGTGCAGGCCGGCGCGCGCCTTCAGCGCGACCGGCAGCGCCGCCAGCGCGCGGTGATAGGCCAGCGCATAGCCCACCGCATCGCAGGCTGCGTCGAACATCAGGAGCATGCCGTCGGTCTTGTCGATCTCGCGCCCGCGCCAGACGGCCAGCAGATCGCGCGCCGCCCGGTCGTGCGCCGCCCAGACGGCGGCCATCGCGGCGTCGCCGAGTTGCTCCGACAGCCTGGTACTGTCGACGACATCGGTCAGCAGCAGGACTCGGGATTCGGTCATCGTGCGGTTCGTCCGGCGTCGTTCCTCAGGCCCCGGCAACGCCAGGCCGTGTCATCGAGCCACTGCCGCTCGCGACGGCAGCGATTGTGGTGCCGAACCCCAGCCCGCCGCCACGGGTCGCCTGGCGAGAGCTCCAGTGCGAGCCGCAGGCGCGCTTGCGCGGCGCCGATGACGACGATGGCGTCATCGCCCCGCGATCGCGGGTCGTTGGATCCGGTCGCGGGCCGCCTGGCCAGACCCCGACGCAAGCGCATCGCCGACGCGCAGGCCAGGGCCGCTATCGGCGCGCGCTCGAAGCGCTGCCACGCCGCCACATGATCACGCCGGACCCCACCTGGCTGGCACGCCTGCTGCTGCGCGATGACGCGCGGCAGCACACGCCGGCGCGACGACTCCTGGAGCAGCGGCAGCGATTCACGCCGCCGGTGACGGTGGTGCCGGATCGGGTCCGGGCTCTCGAGGTCAATGGCTGCGGGTGCGACGGCACCGCGCGAGGCCTCATGCTGCGGCGCGTCCGGTTCAACTTCAGGCCGGCGCATCCAGCGACGCTGCGGCGCGCGTTGCAGGGGCATCGGCAGGGCATCGATTTCGCCGGCGCGCTGCATCGGGCATCGAGCGGTGCGCGCCCGCAGAGGGCCACCTCCGACACAGCCCTGGCGACACGGGCCGGTCGACTCGGCAGCAGGCCCGGGGTGTCTGCGCTGCAGATCGTCCCGGCCGCGCTTCAGGTCACGCATCCCGAGGCTGGCGTTGCGAAAGCCTTCACCGGCACCGGCTCCGGAATGCGGTAGCCATAGCGCACCGCGGTCAGCTCGGCGAGGATGCTCACTGCGATCTCGGGCGGCGTGCGTGCGCCGTTCTTCAGGCCGACCGGGCCGTGCAGTCGGTCGAGCTGTTCGGGTGTCAGGTCGAAATGTTCGGCCAACCGCTTCTTGCGCCCGGCCTGGTTCGCGCGCGAGCCGATCGCGCCGATGTAGAAGGCCTCGCCCTTGAGCGCCTCCATCAACGCCATGTCGTCGAGCTTGGGGTCGTGCGTGAGCGCAATGATCGCGGTGTGGCCGTCGGCCTGCAACTCGACGACGACATCGTCGGGCATGCCGCGCAGCAGCGTCGCGCCGGCCACGTCGAAGCTGCTGGCGTACTCCTCGCGCGGGTCGCACACCCACACCTGGTAGCCCAGCGCGCCGGCCATCTGCGCCAGGTACTGGCTCATCTGCCCGGCGCCGATCAGCAGCAGGCGCCAGCGCGGGCCGTGGTGGGTGGTGAGTGTGGTCTCGGTCAGCGCCAGTTCGTCGGTGCCGCCGGCCGGCTGCAGCTCGACTTCGCCGCTGGCGAGCGTGAGTATGCGGCGCACGCGCTCGCCGCGCGTCAGCCGATCGAGCAGCGCGTCGAGCTGCGTGCGCGCCAGCACGGGCTCGAGCACCAGTTCGATCAGCCCGCCGCACGGCAGGCCGAAGCGGTGCGCCGCGTCGGCGTCGACACCGTAGCGCAGCACGCGCGGCAGGCCCGAGGCCAGCACGCCTTCGCGCGCCTGTTCGATCAGGTCGTCTTCGATGCAGCCGCCCGAGACCGAGCCGGCGATGAGCCCGTCCTCGCGCACCGCCACGACCGACCCCGGCGGCCGTGGCGCCGATCCCCAAGTGCGGGTGATCGTGCCGAGCACGACGCGGTGCCCGCCTGCAGTCCATTGCGCGACCTGGCGCAGCAGGTTGAGATCGATGTTGTCCATGGCGCTGAGTCACCCCGTGATGGCCGGGTTTCGGACCCCTGGGCCTTGCCTCGAGAAGTTGCAAGCATACGGCGCGCACGGCCACGTCGGCTGCGATGAGCCTTGTCCGGCGACGGTCGAGCCTGGCGTCGGGCGGGCCGTTCCAGCGCGGATCGAGCCCGAAGGGGTCCGAGGTGAGGGCATATCCGGCCCGGATCCGGGACGGCGCGGCGCGGGGGTCGATCATCGAAGCGACGGCTGTTAGCGCGGAGCAGGCCCAGGCAGGCGCGCCCGATCGAGTGCGCCAGCTGCGAGGCCCCCCGACCCCTACACTGGCGACACCTGCAGCGGACCGGTGCTGCGCGCTTCTGCGCGATCGGACCGCGCCGGGCGCAGACCTCGTTTGGATACCACCGTCGATGAAAGCCCGCGGCGTTCACCTGCAGTACACCTTCGAGACCGTCGGCCAGCGCGGCGCGGGGCTGCACAACCCGCTGTTCGACCTGCTGAGCGCGGTGCACGAGCACGGCTCGATCCAGCATGCGGCCAAGGCGCTGGGGGCGTCGTACCGCCACATCTGGGGCGCACTCAAGCACTGGGAGGACGTGCTGGGCGAGCCGCTCGTCACCTGGGCGCAGGGCCGGCCGTCCCGGCTCACGCCCTTTGCCGAGCGCCTGCTGTGGGCCGAGACGCGCGCACGGACGCGTGCCACGCCGCACATCGAGGCCTTACGTGCCGAACTGGAGCGCGTGCTGGCCGAAGCGCTGGACGGCAGCCAGCATGTGCTCACGGTGTTCGCCAGCCACGACCTGGCGCTGCCGCTGTTGCGCGACCTGGCCAGCCGGCAGCACAGCCTGCACATCGAGCTGCGCTTTGCCGCCAGCGTCGACGCGCTGCGCGCGCTGGCCTCCGGGCGCTGCCTGGTGGCGGGCCTGCACGTGCCGCCGCTCAAGGGCGCTGCGCCGCTGTTCGCGCGCGCGCTGAAGCCGCTGCTCAAGCCCGGCCTGCACAAGCTGATCGGCTGCGTGCGCCGCACCCAGGGGCTGATGGTCGCGCCGGGCAACCCGCTGGCGATCCGCGGACTTGCCGATCTGGTGCGCAGCGGTGCGCGCTACGTCGATCGCCAGCCGGGGTCGGGCACGCGGCTGCTGATGGACCACCTGCTCGCCGCGCAGGGCATCGCGCCGACGCTGATCCGCGGCCACGACCTGCCGCCCGAGGACAGCCATGTCGCGGTCGCCGCCGCGCTGGCCAGTGGCAGCGCCGAGGTCGGCCCCGGCATCGAGGCAGCGGCGCGGCAGTTCGGGCTCGACTTCATCCCGCTGCTCGCCGAGGACTACTTCCTCGTCTGCCTGAAGGACGCGCTCGACCATCCCGCCGTGCACAAGCTGCGCCAGGCGCTTGCCAGCCCCGACTGGCAGGCGACGCTGGCCTCGCTGCCGGGCTACACACCCTCGCGCTGCGGCGAGATCCTCGCGCTGACGCAGGCGCTGCCGTGGTGGCATTACCGCACCCCCAAGGCCGCGCCAACCCCCTGAATCGGTGCCACGCGCCGCGGGCTTGCGCGCTCGAGGCCGGGGGTGTCGACACCGCGCGGCGTCGACCCGCCCAGGTTACTCGCCCAGCCAATAGTCGGCCGCGTCGGCGTGGCGCGTGATGTGGGTGTAGCGATCCGCGCCGCTGCCGCCATAGGCGCCGACCTTGCCGGAGTCCGGATACTCGCAGATCTCCGGCGAGATCATCGTGCTCACGGCCAGGTAGCGCAGCTCGGTGTCACCGGTGTTGACGAACTGGTGCGCGCTGTCGGGACCGCCGCAGGGACAGCCGATGACGTCGCCCTGCGTCACCGCGTGGCGCTGGCTGCCCAGCCGCAGCTCGCCGCGCCCGGCCAGGATCACGAACAACTCGTCGTTGGCGTGATGGCTGTGGAACGGAAACGCCGCCTTGCCCGGCGCCACGGCGGTGACGTTGCAACCGAGCCGGGACAGTCCGAGCTTCGGGCCGAGGCGGTCGAAGCGGGCGCCGAAGCGCGTCGCGGTGGCGCCCTGGGGTTCGAACTCGGCCGGCCGGGGTACCGGCTCGACGCTGTGGAGCGGGATGATCGGTACGGTCATGGCGATCGCCTTTCGATGTGGGGCGTGGATGCTACGCCGATGCCGGCGCTGCGCGGGTGTCGGCGCCAGCGCGCGCGCTCAAGCGGCCGCGGCGATCTGGCGCAGCGCCTGCTCGAAGATCGCGACCGGCTGGCCGCCCAGGATCAGGTGGTGCTCGTCGATGATCACCGACGGCACCGCGCGAATGCCCTGCGACTGGTAGAAGCGCTCGCGCTCGCGCACCTCGTCGGCGTAGGCGGTCGTGGCCAGCACCTGCGCCGCGCGCGCTGCGTCGAGTCCGACCGCAGTCGCGGCGCGCAGCAGCACCGCGTGCCCGCCGGGGTTCTCGCCGTCGGTGAAATAGGCCTTGAACAGCGCGCGCTTGAGCGCGTGCTGCAGCGCCGGCGCTTCGAGCCCGGCCCAGTGCAGCAAGCGATGCGCGTCGAAGGTGTTGTAGGTGCGGCTGCGCCGTTCGAGCCGGAAGTCGAAGCCCAGCGCCTCGCCGCGCGCGCGGATCGCCGCGCCATTGCGTGCGACCTGCTCGGCGTCGAGCCCGTACTTCTGCGCCATGTACTCGGCGATGTCCTGGCCCGCGGGACCGAGCTGCGGGTTCAGCTCGAACGGCTGGAAGTGCAACGCCACGGCGAGCGAGGGCCCGATGCGTGCCAGCGCCTCCTCGAGCGCGCGCAGGCCGATCGCGCACCACGGGCACGAGACGTCGGAGACGAAGTCGATCCTCATCCGCGTGGCTGCGCCGGTCACCGGCACGTGCCGCAGCGCGTCGGTGTCGTGCGCGACAAGGTCGGTACCTTCACGCTGCTGCAGTGCCGGCGTGGCCGTCGTGCGGCGCGGCAGCGGCAGTGGCGGTGTCGGCGTCGCGCGGGGCGGCCCTCGGG
>JBBIPS010000072.1:0-11089 GCA_037442725.1 Burkholderiales bacterium
GTCGTCGATCCGGCACGCCGGCAGCGCCTGTTCGGCCAGCAGCGCCTCCAGCGTGGCCGCCGCGCCGAGGTCGCGCTCATCGACCCACACCGCGCGCAGCGCCGCGCCGGCCAGGCGCAGCGCGGCGGCGTTGCCGTCGCGGCGTTGCACCGCGATGATGAGACGCGAGGCATCGTCGCCCGAGACCGGAAAGTACTTCGGCTCGACGTTCAGCGGCATCTGCAGCAACGCGCTGAAGCGCCGCAGCTCGAGCAGCCGGTAGGCCTGGCGCTGCGGTGCGCGCCGGCCCAGCGGCAGGCCGCCCGAGATCGGGAACACCTTGCCGCCGAGGTCGAACGGCAGCACCTCGATGCCCGCGCCGGCGGCGCGCGCGATGTCCTGCAGGCGCTGATGGCCGAGGTACGACCACGGCGAAACGGGGACGAAGTAGTACTCGATGACCTGGCTCATGGCGGCGTCCTTGCCCTGGCGTTGGCGGCCGGGCCAGTGTAGGGCGCAGGCGCGCGGCCGGCGGCACCGCGGCGGGTCGGGCGGCGGCGACCCGCCCCGGGCTCCGGTTCAGGATTCGCCCGCATCGCAATGACACAATCGGCACCGGGGAGCAGGGCGACCGCCCGCCTTGCGCCGCCGTGGCGGGCGGCGTGGCCGGCGCGGCGCGACGCGACGGGCGGCTCGACGGCCGCAATGCGCGGGTCGATCGAGGGTGGCATGAAGTACAGCGAAAGCATCGAGCGCAGCGTCGAGTTGCTGCGCCAGGCCCTGCCGATGATGTCGCGCCAGGCCGCCGCGCTGCATCCGGTCAGTTATGCGGTGTGGTACGGCTATGTCGCCGACGAGCGCTCGCCGCTGCACGACGCGGTGGAGCAGCATCTGCAGCGGCACGGCCGGCTCGACGAAGCCGCCACGCAGGCGCTGTACGACGAGCACGTGGCCGAGCTCGACCCGAGCGCCGCGCAGCGCGTGGCCGAAGGATTCCAGAGCGTGCTCGACGGCATGTCCGCGTCGGCCACGCTCGCCGGCGACCAGACCGCGCGCTACGGCCAGGCGCTGTCCCGGCTGAGCGCCGAGCTGCCCGCCGATGCGCTGCCGGCGCTCGACGAGGTGCGCGAGCACACGCGGCAGATGCAGGACGGCGTGGCGCGGCTGCAGCAGCGGCTGGCCGACAGCCAGCGCGAGATCGGCCACCTGCGCGACGAGGTGCGGCGTGCGCGCGACGAATCCTTGCTCGACAGCCTGACCGGGCTGGCCAACCGCCGCGCCTTCGACCAGCGGCTGGCGGCCTGCCTGGCCGGCACGGTGGTCGACCCCGACGCGCCGCCGCCGTGCCTGGTGATGGCCGACATCGACCATTTCAAGCGCGTCAACGACACCTACGGCCACGTCTTCGGCGACCACGTGTTGCGCTCGATCGCCCAGGTGCTCGACGCGGTGCTGCCCAAGCAGGCGCTGGCCGCGCGCGTCGGCGGCGAGGAGTTCGCGCTGCTGCTGCCCGGCACCGGGATCGACGCCGCCGGCGCAGTGGCCGAGAAGGTGCGATCGGCCATTGCCGGCAGCCGCATCCGGCGCAAGGGCAGCGACGAGGTGATCGAGCACATCACCATCTCGCTGGGCGTCACGCCGTACCGCCACGGCGAGTCGCCGGCGCAGTTCATCGACCGCGCCGACCAGGCGCTGTACGCCTCCAAGAGCGGTGGGCGCGACCGCGTGACGGTGCGCGCCGACTGAACGCGAACGCTCGCGCCGGGCGCAGCCCGGCCGTGGGGGTCTTCAGGGCGAGCGGACCGGGACGACCTGCTCGCGATGGCCGAAGCCCTGGCTGTTGTCGACGAAGTACATGCGTTCGGCCTGCAGCCGGTACCAGCGCACCTTCGCCAGCGCCTGGACGATGGCCGCGGGCGCGGCGGCGATCGGGCTGGCGAGCGGGAACTTCTCGCCGTAGCTGCGGCGGGCGCGCACCGCCTCGTCGCCGCTGATCTCGCTGACGCGCCCTTCGAGCTGGACGCCCTTGACCTGCACCCAGTCGCCGACGTCCTGCTGGATCGTCGCGGCGCAGCGCGGCTCCAGCGCCAGGTTGCGGCAGTGGCGGCTGGCAGGCGACGACAGGAAGTACAGCGCGGCGCCGTCGTTGACGTAGAAGACCGCCGCCGCCCACGGGCCGTCCGCGCCGCAGCTCGCCAGCGTCATGACGTGATGGCGGTCGAGGTAGTCGGCGACCCGACCGGGCAGGGCCTGCTGCGTCATCAACCCGGCCCGGGACGGGTCGCCGCCAGCGGCTGGTCTTCGAGCGCGCCGGGCGCCGCGTCGGACTCGTGCAGGCGCTTGAGCCGGTAGGCCAGTTGCGGCCGCGTCAGACCCAGCCTGCGCGCGGCCGCCGACAGGTTGCCGTGCGCCTTGTCGACGGCGGTCTCGATCAGCATCACTTCGAGCTGGTCGAGCGTCATGACGCCGTTGAAGACCGCTTCGCACAGCGCCTGCTGCGAGCCGCCGCGCGGCGCGTCGAGGCCGCCCTGCAGGTCGAGGCCGAACTCCGGCGCCTGCGCCCCGGCACAGCTGGAGAAGAGCTGGTCCACCTCGATGCGGGTGCCGCTGGCGGCCAGGATCACGCCGCGCTCGACCATGTTCTGCAGCTCGCGGATGTTGCCCGGCCACGGGTAGGTGAGCAGCGCGCGCTTGGCCTTGTCGGTGAACCCGCGCAGCTTCTTGGCATGCACGGCGCTGTACTTCTCGAGGAAGCGCTTGGCCAGCAGCGCGATGTCCTCCTTGCGTTCGCGCAGCGGCGGGATCTCGACCTGGTAGGCGTTGAGCCGGTAATAGAGATCGGAGCGGAAGCGCCGCTCCTTGACGCGCTGGCGCAGGTCGTCGTTCGTCGCCGCGACGATCCTCACGTTCACCCGGCGCGCCCGGTGGTCGCCCAGGCGCTCGAGTTCGCCCTCCTGCAGCACGCGCAGCAGCTTGCTCTGTGCCGGCAGCGACAGCTCGCCGACCTCGTCCAGGAACAGGCTGCCGCCGTCGGCGCGCTCGAAGCGTCCCGCGCGCGCGACCAGCGCGCCGGTGTAGGCGCCGCGCTCGACGCCGAACAGCTCGGACTCGACCAGCTCGGTCGGGATCGCGGCGCAGTTCACCGCGACAAAGGCACGGTCGCGGCGCGGCGAGAGGTCGTGCAGCGCGCGCGCGAACATCTCCTTGCCGACGCCGGTCTCGCCGAGCAGGAGCACGGTGATCTGGCTCGCCGCCGCATGCTCGAGCAGGTGATAGGCGGCGGTGAAGCCCGGCGAGGTGCCGATCATGTCGGCGGCCAGCCGCTCGTGCTCGGCGATCGTCGAGCGCAGCTGCACGACCTGGGTCTGCAGCTCGATCAACTGGTCGGCGATCGCCTCGGGCCGGAAGAAGCGCATGTGCGCGCCCGCGTCGTCCCACTCCTCGACCGGCTTGCCGATGATGCGGCAGGCGTTGTGCCCCATGCCGACGCACTCGACCTCCTTGTACAGGATCGGCCGGCCCATGAAGGCCGAGGTGTAGCCGCAGGCGTAGCCGATCTGCGTCCAGCACACCGGCTCCGAGTGAATGCCGTAGTGATGCCGGTGCCACTGCCCTTCCCAGGAGTTCTCCCACAGGAACTCGCCATAGAACTTCGCGCTCGCGCGGTCGAGCTCGAGCCGCACCGGCGTGACATGGACGATGCCCTCGAGCGTGTGCAGCTTGGGGCCGGTCATGAAGGCCTCGATGTCGCTGCAATCCTCCGCCCGCGTGCGCGCGAGTTCGGCGTCGCGCAGACCCGAGGCGTAGCCCATGCGCATGAGCAGCCCGCGCGCGCGCTCCATGCCGAGCGAGTCGATCAACTCCTTGCGCAGCAGCGCCTGCGCCTCGGCGTGGACCAGCAGCATGCGATGCTCGTGCAGCCAGATCTGCCCGGTCTCGGGGCAGAAGTGGACCCGCGCACGCAGGTCGTCGCTGGCGGCGCGCGCGATGCTGTGCAGTCTGGTCATCGCTTGATCCCCGGCAGAGGCCGTCTACCTTTCGTCCCGGGTCGCTGGCCCGGCCCTGATGCAGCGCAAGGAATTGTCGCCCCGGCCGGCCGCCGCGCCAAGCTTGACCAATTGATCAGTTCGGGTCCGCAGTGCGACTCGAAGTGACGAAATGATCAAGCGTCGAGTGCGCGCACGCAACCGCCGGCAGGCCGCGTGCCCGCGCCCGGGCGCGGCTGCGGCGCCGTGATGCGCGCCTGGCACGCGCCTCGTCCGCTCGACCCGGCACGGCCTATGCAATGCCTTTGCCCACGACCGCCGGGCGCGCCGTGACGCGGCGACGAGGCGGCGACCACCGACCACTGGAGACACGCCATGAAGTTCCCCGTTCCGCACGACGTCAAGGCCAGGACGATCCCCGGCACCGAAGGCTGGGAGCGGATGTATCCGTACCAGTACCAGTTCGTCAGCGACGATCCGGTGCGCCACCAGTACGAGCGCGACACCTTCTGGTTCTACGACGGGCTGCACTATCCCGAACCGCTGTACCCGTTCGACACGATCTGGGACGAGGCCTGGTTCCTCGCGCTGTCGCAGTACAACAACCGCATCTTCATGGTGCCGCCGGTGCGCGGTGTCGACCACCGCATCATCAACGGCTACGTCTACATCTCGCCGGTGCCGGTGAAGGATCCCGCGGAGATCGGCCGTCGCGTACCCAACTTCATGGAGCGCGCGGGCTACTACTACAAGAACTGGGATGCGCTCGAAGCGAAGTGGAAGGTGAAGATGGAGGCCACCATCCACGAGCTCGAGGCCCTGAGGATCCCGCGCCTGGCCGACATGGAAGAGATGTCGGTCGTGACCGATGCGATCGGCGAGTCGCAGGGCTACCACCTGCTGAAGAACTACGACGACCTGATCAACCTGGGCATCAAGTGCTGGCAGTACCACTTCGAGTTCCTGAACCTGGGCTACGCGGCGTACGTGTTCTTCCTCGACTTCGCGCAGAAGCTGTTCCCCAGCATCCCGCCGCAGCGCGTGACGCAGATGGTCTCGGGCATCGACGTCATCATGTACGAACCCGACGAGCAGTTGAAGAAGCTCGCGCGCCGGGCGGTCGAGCTGGGCGTGGACTCGGTCGTCACCTTCAGTCCCGAATGGCCGGTGGTCGAGGAGGCGCTGAAGAAGCTGCCCAAGGGCGTCGAGTGGCTGAGCTCGTTGAGCCTGGCGCGCGAGCCCTGGTTCAACATCTCCACCGGCACCGGCTGGTTCCACCACGACCGCTCGTGGAACGACCAGATGAACGTGCCGCTGTCGGGCATCGCCACCTACATCGGCAAGATCAGGCAGGGCGTCTCGATCGACCGGCCGACCGAGAAGGTGCGCGCCGAACGCGACCGCATCACGGCCGAATACCGCAGCCTGATCGACAAGCCCGAGGACCTCAAGCAGTTCGACGAATTGCTGGGTTGCGCCAAGACCGTGTTCCCGTACGTCGAGAACCACCTGTTCTACGTCGAGCACTGGTTCCACTCGGTGTTCTGGAACAAGATGCGCGAAGTCGGCGCGATCCTGCACGAGCATGGCGTCATCGCCGAGGTCGAGGACATCTGGCTACTGCGCCGCGACGAGATCAGGTCGGCGCTGTGGGATCTGGTCACCGCCTGGGCCACCGGCGTGACGCCGCGCGGCACGCAGACCTGGCCGAAGGAGATCGTCTGGCGCAAGGGCGTGATGGCCAGGTTCAGGCAGTGGAGCGCCCCGCCCGCGATCGGCACCGCGCCCGAGGTGATCCAGGAGCCGTTCACGATCGTGCTCTGGGGCGTGACCAACAAGTCGCTGGCCGACTGGGCCGCGGTGCAGGAGGTCAAGGATCCCGACAGCATCACCGAACTGAAGGGGTTTGCCGGCAGCCCCGGCACCATCGAAGGCAAGGCGCGCGTGTGCAAGACCGTTGCCGAGGTCGGTGCGCTGCAGGAAGGCGAGATCCTGGTGGCGCCGACCACCTCACCGTCGTGGGCACCGGCGTTCGCCAAGATCGGTGCCTGCATCACCGACGTCGGCGGCGTGATGAGCCACGCCGCGATCGTCTGCCGCGAGTACGGCATGCCGGCGGTGGTGGGCACCGGGATGGCGACCAAGATCATCAGGACCGGCATGCGGCTGCGCGTGGACGGCTCGACCGGCGCGGTCACCATCGCCCGCTGAGGCAGCCGCCGTGGACCGCGTCGCACACGGGGTGGAACGACGCCCGCCGCCGTCGCCGACGGCGCGCCCGCCGCTGGTCTGCTGGTTCGAGGATTGCCTGAAGGAGTCGGTGCCGCTGGTGGGGGGCAAGTGCGCATCGCTGGGCGAACTGATCCACGCCGGCGTGCGCGTGCCGCCAGGCTTTGCGCTGACCACCGCGGGCTACCGACGCTTCATCGCCGACGCCGGCCTGGGCGCGCAGATCGCCGCGCGGCTCGCGCGCGTCGACGTCCGCGACCTCGACGCGCTCGAGCAGGCCAGCGTCGAGCTGCGTGCGCTGATCGAGGCCCAGCCGTTCGCGCCGGAGATCGAGGACGCGGTCGCCGAGTGCTACCGCAAGCTGGCGCTGCGCGCGTGCATGCCGGCGGTGCCGGTGGCAGTGCGATCGAGCGCCACCGCCGAAGACCTCGCCGACGCCAGCTTCGCCGGCCAGCAGGACACCTACCTGTGGATCCGCGGCGTCGACGAGGTGCTGCATCACATCCGCCGCTGCATCTCGAGCCTGTACACCGGGCGCGCCATCGGCTACCGCGCCGACAGGGGCTTCGACGACGACCGCCTGGCCATCAGCGTGGGCGTGCAGAAGATGGCCAACGCCTACACCGCCGGCGTGATGTTCACGCTCCACCCGTCCAACGGCGACCGCTCGGTGATCGTCATCGACGCCAACTTCGGCTTCGGCGAATCGGTGGTCTCGGGCGAGGTGACGCCGGACCACTTCGTCGTCAACAAGGTCACGCTCGACATCATCGGCCGGACCATCGCGCACAAGCAGCTCTGCTACACGGTCGACGCCAGGACGCAGACGGCGCGCGCCGTGGAGGTGCCGTTCGAGCGGCAGGACGTGCAGTCGTTGATCGACGACGAGATCACCGAACTGGCCTGGATGGGCAAGCAGATCGAGAAGCACTACGGCCGCGCGATGGACATCGAGTGGGCGCTCGACAAGGACCTGCCCGCCGGCGGCAACATCTTCATCCTGCAGGCGCGCCCCGAGACCGTGTGGAGCCGGCAGCGCCAGGGCACACGCGCCACCCGCGCTGCCTCGGCGATGGACTACATCGTGGCCGCGATGCTCGCCGGCAAGAAGGTCGGCTAGACCGACGCGGCGGCCACCCCAACCGAAACCACCGAGGCCACAGCATGGATACCCGCACCGAGGTCCAACCGATCGACGACCTGCGCAGCTACATCGCGGCGCTCGAAGCCAACGGCCAGCTGCACCGCGTCGCCAGCGAGGTCGACTGGAAATTCGAGCTCTGCCACATCTCGAAGGTCAACGAGGAGCAGAAGGGGCCGGCGCTGCTCTACGAGAACGTCAGGGGCTACCGCATCCCGGTCTTCACCAGCGCCTTCACGACCTCGAAGCGGCTGGCCATCGCGCTCGGGCAGGACCCGTCGCTGTCGATGTGCCAGCTGTCCAGGAAGTGGATGGAATTGACCACCAAGAAGATGGTCAAGCCAGTGCATGTCGACAAGCCGGCGGTGCTCGAGAACGTCATCGAGGGCGAAGCCGTCGACATCGCGATGTTCCCTTCGCCCTGGTTCTATCCCGACGACGGCGGCCGCTTCTTCGTCACGTCGGGGTTCCTGGTGACCCGGGACCCCGACACCGGCTGGACCAACCTGGGCACCTACCGCGCGCAGGTGCTGGGCAAGAACATCCTGGGCTCGCAGATCATCAAGGGCAAGCATGGCGACATGCACATGCGCAAGTACCGCGAGCGCGGCGAGCTGATGCCCGCGGCGTACGTGGTCGGCTGCGACCCGGTGCTGTTCCTGGCCAGCTCGACGCTGGTCAGTGCGCAGGTCGACGAGTACGACATCGCCGGCTCGCTGCGCGGCCGACCGGTGCCGGTGTTCCGGTCCGAGCTGACCGGGCTGACGCTGCCGGCCAACGCCGAGATCATCGCCGAGGGCCACATCGACCCGAACGAGCTGATGGAGGAGGGCCCGTTCGGCGAGTACACCGGCTATTACTCCGGCAACAAGGGCAAGGACTACCCGAAGCCGGTGCTGCGCATCGAGCGCATCCTGCACCGCAACCAGCCGATCATGTGGTCGACCACGGTGGGCAAGCCGATCAACGACATCCACATGATCCAGTCGCTGAACCGCACCGCCGCGCTGTGGCACGACCTCGAGACGATGAAGGTGCCCGGGATCCAGAGCGTGTACTTCCCGCCCGAGGCCACCGGCCGCTTCTGGGTCGTGGTGTCGGTCAGGCAGATGTACCCGGGCCACGCCAACCACGTCGGCGCCGCCGTCATCGGCTCGACCACCGGGCACTACGGCGTCAAGGGCGTGATCGTCGTCGACCACGACATCGAGGCTGACGACTGGGACCGCATCTGGTGGGCGCTGGCGACGCGCTTCGACCCGAAACGCTCGGCGCAGATCATCGACCGCGGCCGCTCGACGCCGCTCGACCCCGGCCTGCCGATCAACGCGCGCGACATCACCAGCCGCATCATCCTCGACGCCTGCACGCCGTTCGAGTGGGCCGACAAGCCGAGCGAGATCTTCATGGACCGCGGCGTGCTGCAGCAGGTCTCGGAGCGCTGGAACGAGTACGGCTTCGCCGGCGCCAGCCCGGTGGCCGGAATGATCAACCGGTTGACCCGCCCCGAGGCCAAGCCGACCAAGGGCGCCGGGTAACGCGCGCCGCGCAGTGCAGCGTTGCTGGATCGTTCGAGCCGACCATGAGCGCGAAGAAGGGCATCGTCATCGTCTGCAACCTCGACACGCGCGGCGAGGACATCGTCTTCGTCAGGCAGCTCATCGCCGGCCGCGGCCACGTGCCGATCCTGCTCGACTTCAGCATGGAAGAGCCGCCACCCGTGCCGGGCGACATCCGCACTGAGGACGTGGCGCTGCGCGGCGGCCTGCCGATCGAGGTCGTGCGCGAGAAATACCGCAGCGATCGCGACGCCGCCACGCGCAACCAGATCGCCGGCGCCGCGGCCATCGTCCTCGACCTGGTCAGGCAGGGCCGCGTGCACGGCATCATCGGCATCGGCGGCGGCACGGCGACGCTGGTGGCCACCTCGATCATGCAGCGGCTGCCGTTCGGTTTCCCGAAGCTGATGGCCTCGCCGATGGCGGCGCACCCGGCCTACGTCGACAAGTACGTCGGCACGCACGACATCACGATGCATCACACCGTGCTCGACATCGTGAAGATGAACCCGCTGCTGAAGGCGCAGATCGTCAACGCGGTCGGCGCCATCTGCGGCATGGTCGAGCTGACGCAGGGGCCGGACATCAGGTTCGACCGGCCCTGCGTCGCGGTCTCGTCGTTCGGCTTCGGCGAGATGGCGGCGCAGGCCGCGCTGGGCATGCTCGAGGCGGCGGGATTCACGCCCGTCGTCTGCCATGCGCAGGGCAGGGGCGACAAGGCGATGGAGGAGATGATCCGCGACGGCGCCTTCCACGGCGTCGTCGACCTGTGCATCGGCGGCGTCATCGAGCACCTGTTCAAGGGCAACCGCGACCCCGGCCCGGATCGGCTGCTGGCTGCCGTCGAGACCGGGATTCCGATGGTGCTCGCGCCGTGCGGGCTGGACATCCTGTCCTACGGCGGCCGCGCCGACATGCTCGAGAAGACCCGGGACCGCGCGCAGTACGTCCAGGACGCGCTGCGCGTGCAGGTGCGCACCAGCGCCGACGAACTGCGCCAGGCCGCGGACGTGATCGCCGAGCGGCTCAACCGCGCCAGGGGCGAATGGACCTTCCTGATCCCGCGCCTGGGCTGGTCTTCACTCGACCAGGCGGGCCGGCCGATCCACGATCCGGTCGCCGACGCCGCGTTCGTCGCGCGACTGCGCCAGCGCCTGGCCGATCCGACGCGTCTGGGCGAGGTCGACCTGCACCTGTACACGGCCGAGTTCGCGCGCGTGGCCGTCGACGAGTTCGTGCGGCTGTTCGGGCTCGCCCGGGCGCGTGCCGCGACGCTGGAGCTGCAGCCATGATCGTGCGCAACTGGATGCACGCCGACCCGCTCGTCATCCCGAGCGACACGCTCGTCTGCGAGGCCGGCCGCCTGCTCAGCCAGGGCAGCCTGCACGCGCTGCCGGTGGTCGACGACGACCGGCTGCGCGGCCTGGTCACGCGCGCCAACCTGCTGCGCATCGGGCACTTCGTGCAGCGCACGCAGGACGCCGACGAGTTCGACTACTACGTCACCCGGCTCAGGGTGCGCGACGTGATGGTGCGCAACCCGGCCACGGTGCAGGCCGGCGACACCATGCAGCAGTGCCTGGCCAGGGGCCAGGCGCTGGGCGTGGCGCAGTTCCCGGTGCTCGACGGCGCGCGGGTGGTCGGCGTCATCTCGGCCAACGAGATCTTCCAGCTCGCCGCGCACCTGCTCGGCGCGTGGGAGCAACGCAGTGGCCTGACGCTGGCGCCGCTCGTGCTCGGCCCTGGCGTGCTCGGGCGCATCGCCGATGTCGCCGTGGCCGCCGGCGCGGTGCTGCAGGCGCTCTACCCGATCGCACCCGGCAGCGCCGACGCCCGGCGCGGCTCGATCGAGAAGAAGGTCGTGATCCGCCTGCAGGCACCCGACGTCGGCGCCGTGATCTCGGCGCTGGAAGCGGCGGGATTCCCGGTGCTCGAATCGAGCGCGGCCCCGCACGCGGCCTGAGGGCGCCGCGAAATGCAGCCCCGCAGCGCCGTCCCGATGCAGCGCGCGGCCAATGCCTTCTGGCGTTATTCGCTGCACGCCTACCGCCGGCCCGGAGTCGAAGCGGCGTGCCTGGCGCTGCAGGAGCGCTGGGCCACCGACACCAACCTGCTGCTGTACTGCTGCTGGCTCGCCAGCGACGGCCGCACGCTCGACCGGCGCGCGTTGCGCCAGGCGATGGCCGCGGTGGCGC
>JBBIPS010000073.1:0-11017 GCA_037442725.1 Burkholderiales bacterium
CTGTCCTTGACCGGCAGCAGGCTCTCGGCGAAGGCATCGATCGCGAACTTGCGCGCCTTGGAAACCTCCTCCTCGGCGCGGCGACGCGTGTTCTCGGTCTCGGCCTTGGCGCGCAGGAAGGCATCGGCGACTTCGACGTGCTTGGCTTCCAGTTCGGCCAGCCGCTGCTCAGGGCTGATGTCGGGTTGACTGGCGGTTTCTGCGCCGGCTGCGGGGGCGGGCGAGGGGTCGTTCTCCGGGTTTGTCATGATGGGCTGGGTTGATGGCTTGGCACGCGACCGTTGGGGATATGGGGCTCATGTCAGGACGTTCAAGAGGGGTGATTCCGGCGCTGGCGGCGCGTCGGGTCGTGGCCGGCCCGCGGACGAGCCCGGTCAGTCTTCGTCGATGGCGGCGCTCCAGCGTTGCCATCGCGCCTGCGTGCGACTGAGTTCGCGCCGATCACGCTTGGTCGGTCGGCCCTGCTCGATGGTCGACGCGGGCTCGCACGCGAGTCGGCGCGCCTGTTCGGCGAGTGCGCGGGCGGCGATGCTCTCGGCCGTCTCCACGTACAGGGACTGAGCCACCGCGGCCGGAGCGCGCCCCGGGCTCAACCCGCGCACGACGACCGTGCGTTGCAGCGGCCCCTGGCGCAGCACGACCCGATCGTCGACGTGCAATGCGCGCGACGCCTTCGCGCACTGGCCGTTGACGCTGACGCGTCCCTTGCCGATCTCGGCCGCCGCGAGCGAGCGTGTCCTGAAGAACCGCGCGACCCACAGCCACTTGTCCAGGCGTTGGCCGGCGTCGTCCGAAGGCGCGACCATCAGCGTGGCGCGCCAAGCGTGATCGCGCGCTCGCGCTGCGCCTGCAACCCGGCCTCTGCCGCCGGTTGGCTCGGCCAACCCTGCAGGTGGCGCCCGGTCAGCTCGGCCAACGCGGCGATCCAGTCGGGCCGGTCATTCAGGCACGGCACGACGTTGAATTGCCGACCCCCGTCCTGGGCAAAGGCATCGCGCGCTTCCAGCGTGATCTCTTCCAGGGTCTCGAGGTTGTCGGCAGCAAATCCCGGGCAGATCGCATCGAGATGGCGTATGCCCTGCGCCGCCAGTCGCCGTACCGTCGGCTCGGTATACGGCTCGAGCCATCTGGCACGACCGAGTCGGCTCTGAAACGTGACCAGGTAGTCGTCGCGCGCGAGGCCGAGCGCTTCGGCCAGCAGCCGCGCCGTCTTCTGGCATTCGCAGTGGTAGGGGTCGCCCAGCGCCAGGCTGCGCGCGGGCACGCCGTGGAAGCTCATCACCAGCTTCTCGCCACGACCATGCCGGGCCCAGTGGTCCCGCACGCTGGCGGCCAGCGCGGCGATGTAGCCGGGGTCGTCGTGGTAGTGGTTGACGAAGCGCAGCTCCGGCACGTGGCGTGTGCGTTGCGCCCATTGTGCGACGGCGTCGATCGTGCTCGCAGTGGTCGCGGCGGCATACTGCGGATACAGCGGGAGCACCAGCACGCGCGCGGCACCGGCCTGCTTGAGCGCGTCGAGCTCGGCGGCGACTGCCGGCGTGCCATAGCGCATCGCGATGCGTACCAGCACCTCGTGGCCGTTCGCGGCCAGCGCCGCTTCGAGCCCCGCGGCCTGGCGCCGCGTCCAGTGCAGCAGCGGCGAGCCCTCGGTCGTCCAGATGGCGGCGTACTTGGCTGCCGAACGCGCCGGCCGCAGCCGCAGGATGATGCCGTGCAGGATCAGCCACCAGAGCGGCCGCGGGATCTCGACCACGCGCGGATCCCAGAGGAACTGGGCCAGATAGCGTCGCAAGGCGGCCGCCGTGGCGGCATCGGGCGTGCCCAGGTTGACCAGCAGCACGGCGGTGCGTCCGGCGCTGCCGTGGGCGTGGGCGGGTTCAGCGGCGAATCGCATCGGCGCGCATTGTCCCCGATGCCGCGCCGGCTACCGCGCCGCCAGGCGCGCGCTGTGGGGTGGGCCCGCCAGCGTGGCCAGTTCAGCCGTCACGCGTCTGGCCTCGATCGGCTTGACCCAGTAGCCTGCGAACCCCGCGGCCAGCGCAGCGGCAGCGTCCTCGGGCAGGGCGTCGGCCGAGCACATGAAGGCCGGCACCTGCTCCAGGCCGGCGATGCGCCGCAGCCGGCCGAGCAGTTCGACGCCGCTCATGTCAGGCAGGTGGGCGTCGAGGACCAGCACATCGGGCAACCAGCGCAGCGCCTGCTGCAGCGCCTCGGCGCCGTCCTCGGCCGAGCGCAATTCGTAGTGCGGCGCATCGGCAAGCATCTGCGCGAAGAGCATCGCGCTGATGCGGTCGTCCTCGACGTGCAGCAGCCGCACCCGCGGCAGAGGCGTGGCGCCGCCGTGGGACGTCGAAGCGGACGCAGCCATGCCGCTGCTCAGGTCCGGCTGGCCTGCGTCGACGACGCACCCGGCGCTGTGGCGCCGGCTTGGGCGGGTCGCAGGCGCGTCACGCCAGGTTCGGCAAGGTGTCGACGAATGACAGCACCTCGAAGCGCATGGCCGGCACAGTCGGGTCGACCGGTGAGCTGCCCAGGCCGATCGTGCCGCTGCCGTGCAAGGTGCAATTGCCGCGGCGCAGGCTGACGACTTCTTCGGCGTTGGCGAAGCGGACGTAGGTGCCGTTGTAGCTGAGGTCGGTGAGCTGGAACACGCCGCCGTGCCAGTCGAGCCTGGCGTGCGAGCGCGAGACGCGCGAATCGTCGACGCGGAAATCGGCCTGCGATCCGCGCCCGAGCACGACCGGCATGTGCGAGCCGTCGAACACCTCGCTGACATCGAGCCAGACCAGGCGCACCGCCTCGGGCTCGAGCGTCGGCGTGACCGGGCCGAACTGGGTGGCCGCGGGGTCGGCACCGCGACGGCCACCCAGCACGTGCACCTGCACCGGCTCGGCGCGGCCGCGCAGTTGCATCCAGTCGAGGTTGCGAAAGCGCCGTTGCTGCGTCGCGGCCAGGCCGGCGCGCACCTCGGCCGTGATCAGCGTCTCGTTGTCGCCGGCATGGTCGATCAGACGGGCCGCGACGTTGACGGCGTCGCCAAAGCAATCGCCGTCCATCTCGACGACTTCGCCACGCGCCAGCGCCACCTGCAATCGCAGCCCGTGCAGCCCGGCCGAGGCGCCGTGCTCACGGCGCTGCGTGACGAGTTGTTCGAGTTCGCGGTGCATCTGCAACGCGGCGCGCAGCCCTTGCGTCGGTTCGTCGAAGACTGCCATCAGGCCATCGCCCAGTGTCTTGACGACCTGCCCGCCACAGGCCGGAACGACGCGCGCCACGGTCGTGACGGTGTGCGTCACCAGCGCCGTGGCCTCGGCATTGCCGAGCGTCTCGTACAGCGACGTGCTGCCACGCAGATCGGCGAAGAGGATGGTGCGCTCGGCGATGCGCGTCATGGCCCTCGAGTTTAAGCGTGAACGATGACCGCAAATTCGCAGCCATGCGCCCACGGCAAGACCCGTGCAGGCACTGCCATGGGCCGGTCGATCGCGCACGCCGTCATCGGCGCCGGGCCGAACGCCCCGGTCGAGTGCGCCCCTGGGCCGACGACAGGCGTCGGTCGTTCCCCGAAGCGAGCAAACCCCAGCGTGGCGCGTCGTTGGCCGGCACGCTGGCCGGGGTCGATCCCCGGCCCGCGCCTGCGGCGCTGATTACCCATGCCGCGGCGCGGCGGGGCGACCCCTACAGGTTGTCCAGATACGTGCGCAACTTGTCCGAGCGGCTCGGATGCTTGAGCTTGCGGATCGCCTTGGCCTCGATCTGGCGGATGCGTTCGCGCGTGACGTCGAACTGCTTGCCCACTTCCTCGAGCGTGTGATCGGTGCTCATCTCGATGCCGAAGCGCATGCGCAGCACCTTGGCCTCACGCGGCGTGAGCGAGTCGAGGATGTCCTTGACAACGTCACGCAGCCCGGCCTGCATCGCGGCCTCGATCGGCGCGGTGTTGTTGGTGTCCTCGATGAAGTCGCCCAGATGGCTGTCGTCATCGTCGCCGATCGGCGTCTCCATCGAGATCGGCTCCTTGGCGATCTTCATGATCTTGCGGATCTTGTCCTCGGGGATCTCCATCTTCTCGGCCAGCGTCGGTGCGTCGGGTTCGAAGCCGAACTCCTGCAGGTGCTGGCGCGAGATGCGGTTCATCTTGTTGATCGTCTCGATCATGTGCACCGGGATGCGGATGGTGCGTGCCTGGTCGGCGATCGAGCGCGTGATGGCCTGCCGGATCCACCACGTGGCGTAGGTCGAGAACTTGTAGCCGCGCCGGTATTCGAACTTGTCGACCGCCTTCATCAGGCCGATGTTGCCCTCCTGGATCAGGTCGAGGAACTGCAGGCCGCGGTTGGTGTACTTCTTGGCGATCGAGATGACCAGCCGAAGGTTGGCCTCGATCATCTCCTTCTTGGCGTCACGCGATGCGCGCTCGCCGGCGTTCATCTTGCGGTTGATCTCCTTCAGGTCGTCCAGCGGCACCACGGCGTGCTGCTGCAGGTCGATCAGGCGTTGCTGCAGTTCCTGGATTGCCGGCAGGTTGCGCCCCATGATGGCGCTGTACGGCTTGCCGGCGGCGACCTCCTTCTCGGCCCACTTCAGGTTGAGGATGTTGGGCGGAAACGTCTTGATGAAGTGCGCGTGCGGCATGCCGCAGCGATCGACCACGATCTTGCGGATCTCGCGCTCGAAGCGGCGCACGTCGTCGACCTGTGAGCGCAGCACGTGGCACAGCCGCTCGATCGTCTTGACGGTGAAGCGGATCGTCATCAGGTCTTCGGTGAGCAGCCGCTGGCACCTGGCGTAGGCCGGCGCGTTGTAGCCCTCCTTCTCGAACGCCTTGCGCATCTTCTCGAAGTGCGCGCGCACCGTGCCGAAGCGCAGCAGCGCCTGAGCCTTGAGCTCCTCGAGCTTCTTGGTCAGCGCCCTGCTGCCGCCCTGGCCGTCGTCGTCGTCCTCTTCGTCGAACTCGTCGAAATCCTCCTCGGCGACGTAGTCGTCGGCCTCGTCGTCCGAGACGAAGCCGTCGACGGCCTCGGAGATCTGCATCGTCCCGGCGGCGATGCGATCGGCCATCGACAAGACTTCGGCGATCGTCTTGGGCGAGGCCGAGATCGCCTGCATCATTGCCTGCAGCCCGCCCTCGATGCGCTTGGCGATCTCGATCTCGCCCTCGCGCGTGAGCAGTTCGACCGAGCCCATCTCGCGCATGTACATGCGTACCGGGTCGGTGGTGCGGCCAAACTCCGAATCGACGGTGGACAGTGCGGCTTCGGCGGCCTCCTCGGCTTCCTCCTCGGTCGCGGTGGTGGTGGTGCCACCGGCGATCAACAGCGTCGCGGCGTCCGGCGCCTGTTCGTAGACGGCGATGCCCATGTCGTTGAGCATCGAGACGATGGCTTCGAGAATCTCGTTGTCGACTAGCTTCTCGGGCAGGTGGTCGTTGATCTCCTGGTGCGTCAGGAAGCCGCGCGTCTTGCCCATCTTGATGAGCGTCTTGAGCTCGAGGCGGCGCTTGGCGACTTCTTCCTCGGTGAGCGTCGTCTCGTCCAGGCCGAACTCGCGCATCAGCGCGCGCTCCTTGGCGCGCGAGACCTTCATGCGCAGCGGCTTGGCCTTGGCCTCGACCGCGCCGGAGACCTCGATCACCGGCTCGCCCTCGATCTCGGCCTCGATGTCGGCCAGTTCGGGATCCACGCCCTTGTTCGGCCCGACCGGCTGCCTGCCCTTGTCGGCCTTGCCGGCGGGCTTGCCGGTTGCGCTGGCGGACCTGGCCGCGGGTTTGAGCGATGGTCTGGCGAGCGGCTTGCCCGCTGCCTTGGGTGCCGGTTTGGCTTGCGCTGCGACGGGGGCAGCCGCCTTGTGTGCGGCCGACTTCTTCGATTCCGTGGCAGCCTTGCCAGGTCTGGCTTTGGCGGGGGAAGCTGGCACGCGAGCGTGGGCGTCGGTCTTCTTGGCGTTCATGCGGTTCCTCGATCGATGGTCAGAGTGTTGGCGCAGCAAACCCGGTCACCGATCGATCGCGCAGGCGCGCGAACAGGACAACTGGCGCAAGGCGAAGCGCCAATGCCCCCGGGCAGCCTGCGGCAATGGTGGACGGGCCTGGTCGGGCAAGCTCGTGCGGACGCCTATGAAGTGCAGCCCTGGCGGGTGAGGGTGGCCTGATCGCTGTGCGTACCCGTGTCAAGGGGGCCGGGGCCCTGCAGGTGCTGCTGTCACTCTTGCCGATGCAACCAGCCGAGGATTATATCGACGCAGATGAACCTATCGACGAGCCCGGGGCCACGCACAGTCCGGTCGCGCCGATGCCGGCGCGGCTGGCGCTTGCGCCAGCCTAGGGCGGCGCCAGCGCGGACTTGAGCTCGGCGCGCAGCGCGATCAACTCGTTGCGGCGTGTGGTGGCGGCCTGCGAGAGTTCGCCCGATTCGATCAACCACTGCAGTTCGTCATCGACGGCCCGCTGGCGCAGCCGGTGCAGCACGGCGCGCACCAGTGCCGCCGGGTCGTCGTCATCGACTTCGTGGAAGCGCTGCAGCCGTTGCAACAGCGGGCGCAGCAGGTCGGCCATGGCGTCGTGTTCCAGGTCGCCGAGCAGTGCGCTCATCGCCAGCGGGCCGTGTTCGTGCAGCAGCCGCTCGAGCGCGGCGAAGAACGGGCCATACGGCGCCGGTTGGGCGCCGAGCAGGGCGTGCGCTTCGGCCGGCAGATCGAGCCACACTCCGGCGTGGCGTGCCAGCAGCCAGGCGGCGCGGTCGAGCAGGGTGGCCGTTTGCGGCGGGGTGCGCCGCGCGCCCATCGCACGTGCACGCTTTGGCAGCGCTGGCCTGGCGCCATCGGCCGGCACGCTGCTGCCGACCGGCGCGTGCCTTGCCCAGCGCTCGACCAGCGTCGCGGGCGCCATCTCGCCGCGCCTTGCCAGCTCGTTGATGAGTTGATCGCGCAGCAGGCCGTCAGGCAGCAGATCGACCAGCGGGCGCGCTTGCGCCAGCATGCGGGCGCGGCCTTCGGGATGCCCGAGGTCGCAGTCGGCGGCGGCGTGGCTGAGCAGTTGCTGGGACAGCGGCACGGCCTGCGCCACGGCGCGCCCGAACGCGTCGGGCCCCAGCGCTCTGATGTACGAATCGGGGTCGTGCTCGGGCGGCAGGAACAGGAAGCGGATGCTGCGCACGTCGCTGGCATGCGGCAACGCGGCTTCGAGCGCGCGTGCCGCGGCGCGCCTGCCGGCAGCGTCGCCGTCGAAGCTGAAGACCACGGCGTCGGTGAATCGCAGCAGCTTGACGACGTGGTCGACCGAGCATGCGGTGCCGAGCGTGGCGACCGCATTCGGGAATCCGTGCTGCGCCAGCGCCACCACGTCCATGTAACCCTCGACCACCAGGGCGTAGCCCTTGTCGCGCAGTGCCTGGCGCGCTTCGTACAGGCCGTACAGCTCCTGGCCCTTGTGGAACAGGGGCGTCTCGGGCGAGTTCAGGTACTTGGGCTCGCCCCGGTCGAGAACGCGACCGCCAAAGCCGATGACCTCGCCGCGCACCGAGCGGATCGGGAACATGATGCGGTCGCGGAAGCGGTCGTAGCGCCTGTGCTCGGCGCCGTCCTCGCCCTGCACGATGACCAGTCCCGCTTCAACGAGCAGGGCATCGTCATAGTGCGGGAACACGCTGGCCAGCGCGTGCCAGCCCTCGCCGGCGTAGCCGAGGCCGAAGCGGGCGGCGATTCGACCCGTCAGCCCGCGCTGCTTGAGGTAGTCGATCGCGCGCGGGCTGGCCTTGAGCGCGAGGCGGTAATGCTCGCCGGCGCGCGCCAGCACCTCGCTGAGCGTGGCGCGCTGCTCGCGCTCCTGCGCAGCCCGGGCGCGGTCCTCGGCGCTGGCCGTGTCCTGCGGCAGCTGCAGGCCGACCTGCTGCGCCAGATCACGCACCGCGTCCATGAAGCCGATGCCGGTGTGCTCGGTCAGGAAGCGGATCGCGTCGCCGTGTGCGCCGCAGCCGAAACAGTGGTAGGTCTGGCGCGACGGGCTGACGATGAAGCTCGGCGTCTTCTCGCCATGGAACGGGCACAGGCCCTTGTGGTTGATGCCGGCCTTCTTCAGCTCGACATGCCGCCCCACGACTTCGACGACGTCGACGCGGGCGAGCAAATCCTGGATGAATCCCTGGGCCAGCACGCCTGGAGTCTATCCAAGCACTGCTGCCGGCGCGGCCCAGCGTCACTCGGCGGACACCGCCGTGGCGGTCGGCGCAGAAGCGGTGGCGCTGAGGGCGAACAGCCCGCGCCAGTTGCGCACCCAGCCGGCGACCTCGGCCGCGGGCATCGGCGCGGCGATTCCGATGCCCTGGCCGACATCGCAACCCATCTCGAGCAGCATGCGCGCTTGCGCCGGCGTCTCGACGCCTTCGGCCACGGCGACGCAGCCAAAGGTTCGCGCCAGGCTGATGACGCCCTCGACGATGGCCCTGTCCTGCGCGTCGGCGAGCATGTTCTGGACGAACGAGCGATCGATCTTGAGCACCTGCACCGGCAGCCGCTTGAGGTAGGTGAGGGTCGAGTAGCCGGTGCCGAAATCGTCGAGTGCCCAGCGCACACCGAGCCTGGCGCAGCGCTCGAGCAGGTTCGAGGTGAAGCCAATGTCGGTGAGCGCAGCGGTCTCGAGCACTTCGAGTTCGAGCCGCGGCCCCAGCGCGCGTCGGTGCCGCGCCAGCAACTCGGACAGGCGTTGCGCGAAGTCGGGCTCCTGCAGGTGGCGGGCCGAGATGTTGACACTCACCGACAGGTCCAGCCCCTGCGTCTGCCAGGCATCGAGCTGGTCGAGCGCCTCGGCCAGCACGTGGTCGCCGACCTGCGCCGACAGCCCGGTGTGCTCGATCAGCGGCAGGAATTGCGCGGGCGGCACGACGCCGTGTTCGGGGTGGTGCCAGCGCAGCAGTGCCTCGAGGCCGAGGACCACGCCGCGCTTGAGGTCGACCTTGGGCTGGTAGTACAGCACCAGCTCGCGGCGGTCGAGCGCGTCCTGCACGCGGCCGATGGCGCTGACGCGCTCTTCGGTGCGCCGGCTGTGCTCGGCGTCGAAGAACAGGTAACCGTTGCGACCCGACTGTTTGGCGCTGTACATCGCGTGGTCGGCGTGGCGCAGCAAGGTGTCGGCGTCGCTGTGGTCGAGCGGGTAGACGGTGGCGCCGATGCTGGCCGTGACGACGCTCGGATCGGCGCCGGGAGCGACCACGAACGGCTGCGCCACGACGCGCAGCACGCGCTCGACGGCGGAGCGAGCCTCGTCGACGGTGACGGCGCGCAGCAGCAGCGCGAACTCGTCGCCGCCCAGCCTTGCGGCCACATCCGAGGCTCCCGCACCGCGCGCGCGCAGCGCGCCGCGCAAGCGGTTCGCCAGCTCGGCCAGCATGCGGTCGCCCACCGCATGGCCGAAGCGCTCGTTGACGGCCTTGAACCGGTCGATGTCGAGGTAGCACACCACCAGCAGGTCGCCTGCGCGGTCGGTGGCGGCCATCGCCTCGGCCAGCAACTGGCTGAGCCGGGCGCGGTTGGGCAAGCGCGTGAGCTCGTCGAAGTTCGCCTGGCGCTCGAGCCGTTCGCGCTGCAGGCGCTGCTCGGTGATGTCGGAGACGACCAGCACGTGGTAGCGCAGCGCACCGTCGGGCGCGCGCACGGTCGAGACGGTCAGGTGCAGCGCGCAGGGGTCACCGTTGCGACGCCGCTCGACGACTTCGCCGACCCAGCTTCCGCTGCTGCGCAGCGCCGCCCACATCGCGGCCTGCTGCGGCCGGTTGAGGCCGTCGGCCGCGGCTGGCCGCAGCAGGCTCGGCACGGTGCCGAGAAGTTCGGCGCGCGGCACGCCCAGGATGCTCGAATAGGTCGGGTTGGCGTCGACCACGCGCAACTCGGCATCGGTGATCAGCAGCCCTTCGTGGAGCCGGTTGAACACGCTCGACGAGAGCTGCTGCCTGTCCTCGGCGCTGCGCCGGGCACCGATGTCTGCCGCCGACGCCAGCACCCGCGTCGGCCTGCCGGCGTCGTCGCGTTCGACGACTGTGAGATGGATGTCGAACCAGTCCCAGTGCTCGTCGAGCCGCACCCGCAGCTCACGGCGCAGGCCGGCCGCCGGCAGGTTCGGCGCCCTCGGTCCAGCGAGCAACTCGCGCAGCGCATCGCGGTCCACAGGGTGGACCTGTTGCAGCCAACGCTCGAGCGACGCGGTACGTGTGCCTTCGGGGTCGTGCATCAGCGCGCGCCAGCGGGTCGAACAGAAACCGTCGCCGGTGCGCAAGTCCCAGTCGGCGACGCCGAGATCGGAGGCCTCGAGCGCCAGTTGCCAGCGCTCCTCGCGCTGTGCGAGTTCGCCGATCAGCATCCGCGGCAGCAGTACCAGCGTGCACAACAGCGCCAGATAGGCCCAGAGCAGCACCCGGCCCTGGGCCGACGGCATGGCCTCGAAAGGCCCCAGGCCGGCAGCCGTGGCTGCCATCAGGGCAATCGCCGACCCCAGTACTGCTGCGGCCGCCAACCCGAGGCCGCTGCGCACGGCCAGCCAGCAAAGCAGTACCGGCGGCAGCACGAGCAGGGCCGCCGCGCCGGGCGCCGGGGCGAGCAGGGCCAGCGCCACCGCGGCGAGGCTGCCCGCCAGCAGCGCGGTCGTCGCGGCCCGACGTCCGGCAGCGAAGGCTCGCATCAGGCCACGGCGCTGCAGCGTCAGCAACGGCACCGCGGCGATGAACAGGCCCAGCGTGTCGCCGATCCACCAGTGCAGCCAGGCGCGTGGCAGGTCGAGCGCGCACGCATGACGAACGGTTGCGAGCATCGCCTTGTCAGCTTCGGTCTGATCAAAGGCATGAAGTGAGCCCCCCATGTTCTTGAAGATCATGGAGCAGACCCGCTGCACCAGATTGCCGAAACTGTTGGCCAGTTCCGCATTGGCGCGGGTGACGATGGCTTCCTGCGAATAGGAGCCATCCTGCCCGAACGCCACTTCGCGCATCAGGAAATAGCGCAGGGTGTCCACGCCAAACCGGTTCGCCAGATC
>JBBIPS010000074.1:0-10989 GCA_037442725.1 Burkholderiales bacterium
CCCGCCGCTGCCGCCCGCGCCGCACACCGCACCGCAGCCACGCGCGGCGGCGTCGCTGGTCGTGCTGCGCGATGCGCCGCGCGGCCTCGAGGTGCTGGTGCTGCGCCGCTCCGAGCGGTCGGGGGACCAGTACAGCGGCGCGGTGGTCTTTCCCGGCGGGCTCCTCGACGCCGCCGACCGCGGCCACGATGCGCGCTGTGACGGTCTGGACGACGCCGCCGCCAGCGCCCGCCTGGGCCTGCCCGCCGACGGCCTGCACTACTGGATCGCCGCGCTGCGCGAGTGCTTCGAGGAAGCCGGCCTGCTGTTCGCCAGCGACGCGAACGGCGCGCTCGTCGACCTCGATCGCATCGACGCCGGCGAGCTGTGGCAGATGCGCCACGCGTTGCACGCGAATCGGATCGGCATCGCCGAGGTCTGCGCGCGGCTGGGGGTGCGGCTGGCGGTGGGCGAACTGGCCTACTTCGGCCACTGGATCACGCCGCTGGGGCTGCCCAAGATCTACGACACGCGCTTCTTCATCGCCCGCGCGCCGGCCGGCCAGACCGCGCTGGCCGACCGCACCGAGACTGCCGAGCTGCTGTGGCTGACGCCGGCCGAGGCACTCGACGCCACGCGCGGCCTGAAGTTGATGAACCCCACAGCGCTGACGCTCGAACACCTGGCCGGCTTCAGCGACGCGCAAGCGGCGATCGATGCGGCACGCGCGCAGGCCGTGGTGCCGGTGACGCAACCGCGCATCGGGCTGGGCCCCAGGGGCCGCTGTCCGGTGAACCCGGGGCAGCCGTCGTTTGCCGAGATCGGCCGCCTGGATCCCGAAGGACGCGGCCATGTCCGCACCGAGCTGACACCGGGTCAGCCGGTGTGGCTGTCGCCGCGCGTGCTGCGCGTGACCGCGCCGAACGGCAGCCTCATGACCGGCCCCGGCACCAACAGCTATTTTCTCGGCACGCCCGGCGGCGACGACTGGACGCTGCTCGACCCCGGCCCCGACGACGCCGAGCACGTCCAGGCGTTGCGTCGGGCCGCGCCGGGGCGCGTCACGCGCATCCTCGTCACGCACACGCACAAGGACCACTCGCCCGCCAGCGCGGCGATGCAGCGCGCCAGCGGCGCCGCCACCTTCGGCCGCGTCGCGGCGCATCCCGAGTGGCAGGACCTGGACTTCAGGCCCGACCATGTGCTGTGCGACGGCGAGCGTATCCACCTCGGCGCCGACCTGACGCTGCGCGTGCTGCACACCCCCGGCCACGCCAGCAACCACCTGTGCTACCTGCTCGAGCAGGAGAGGCTGCTGTTCACCGGCGACCACCTGATGCAGGGCTCGACCGTCGTCATCAACCCGCCCGACGGCGACATGACGGACTACCTCGCCTCGCTGCGGCGCCTGCTCGCCGAGGACCTGGAGTGGCTGGCGCCGGGCCACGGCTTCCTGATCGACGCGCCGCACGAGGTGGTGCGCAAGACCCTCGCGCATCGCCTGGCGCGCGAGGCCCGGGTGCTCGCCGCCGTGCGGGCCGCGGCGCCGGCCGACGAGGCCGCGCTGCTCGCCGTCGTCTACGCCGACACGCCGCAGCGCCTGCACCCAGTGGCGCTGCGCTCGCTGCGCGCGCACCTGATCAGGCTGCAGACCGACGGCGCCGTGCAGCAGGACGCCGACGCGCGCTGGCGCGCAGTCGCACGGCAGGCAGCGCGCGGCGGCGCAGCCGATGAGGGCCCGGCAAGATGAGCGCGGCCCCCGAATTCACCGAAGCACACCGCATCCTGCAGACGCAGGTCGAGCGCGAGATCCTGCCCGGCGTCGCGTCGGCGGTGCTGGCCGCAGGCGAGCCGGTCGACGAGCATTGCATCGGCTGGGCCGACATCGAGCGCGGCGAACCGCTACGGCCCGACCACATCCATCGCGCCTTCTCGAACACCAAGCTCGCCACGTCGTGCGCGGTGCTGCTGCTCGCCGACGCCGGTCACTTCGCGCTCGACGACCCGGTCAAGGCCTGGATCCCGGCGCTGGCCAACCTGCGCGTGCTGCGACCCGGAGCGCAGCGCCTGGACGACACCGAGCCGATGCGCGGCGACATCACGATCCGCCACCTGCTCAGCCACCAGGCCGGCTTCAGCCACGCCGTGTTCGACCCCGGCTCGCTGCTCTACACGGCGTACCACGAGCGCGGCGCGCGCAGCCCGGACACCGACCTGGCCACGCTGATGGAGATCCTGGGCACGCTGCCGCTGGCGTTCCACCCCGGCACCGGCTGGGAGTACTCGCTCGCCACCGACGTGCTGGCGCGGCTCGTCGAGGTGGTCAGCGGCCAGCGTTTCGACGCCTTCCTGCAGACGCGGCTGTTCGAGCCGCTCGGCATGGTCGACACCGGCTTCGTGCTGCGCCCCGAGCAGCGCGCCCGCTTCACCGCGCTGTATTGCGGCGACCGGCTCGACGTGACGAAGCCCGGACTGCGCCGGCTCGAGGGCACGCCCTGGCCCGGCGCCTACCTTGAGCCCAGGGCGCGGCTGTCCGGTGCGGGCGGCCTGTTCACGACGCGCGCCGACATGCTGGCGCTCGTGCGCAGCCTGCTGCCCGCCGGGCCGACGCTGCTGCGGCCCGCCACCATCGCCGAGATGATGCGCAACCAGTTGCCGGCCGGACAGTGCGTACGCTTCCCGCTCACCGGCCCGGTACCGAGCCTGGGCTTCGGCCTGGCCGGCGCGGTGACGATCGCGGCAGCGTCGGCGCTCGGCGCCGACGACACGCTGGGCGAACTGCAATGGGGTGGCCTGGCCGGTACGCACTGGTGGATCGCACCGCGCGCCGGCCGCGGCGGCGTCGCCGGCGTCGTGATGACGCAGCGCTTCATGGGCTTCTGGCACCCCTTCTGGTTCGACTACAAGCGCGCGGTGCACGCCGCGTGTGGTGCCGGCTGACCGGGGTCGCGCCGATGCCTCACGCCCCCGCCAGCAGCGCCGCGTTGCCACCCGCTGCGGCGGTGTTGATCGACAGCGTCTGCTCGGCGCAGAAGCGGTAGAGGTAGTGCGGCCCGCCGGCCTTGGGGCCGGTGCCGCTCAGGCCTTCGCCGCCGAACGGCTGCACGCCGACCACCGCGCCGATCATGTTGCGATTGACGTAGACGTTGCCGACGCGTGCCTGCGCCGCGATGTGCAGCGCGCGGCTGTCGATGCGCGTCTGGACGCCCAGCGTCAGGCCATAGTGCAGCGCGTTGATGCGCTCGACCAGTGCCGCCACGTCGCCACCCCAGCGCACGACGTGCAGCACCGGGCCGAAGACCTCCTCGCGCAGGTCTTCGAGCGCGGCCAGCTCGAACGCCACCGGAGCGATGTGGGTGGCCAGGAAGCGCTCGCCGATCGGACTGCGGCCGATCAGCGTCGCCTCGCGCTGCAGGCGTGCAATGTGGCGTGTCAGCGTGACGTGCGCATCGGCGTCGATCACCGGGCCGACATCGGTGGCGAGATCCGCCGCGTCACCAACGACCAGCAACTCCATCGCGCCGCGCAGCATCGTGATGACGCCGTCGGCGATGCGCTCGTGCACGCACAGCAGGCGCAGCGCCGAGCAGCGCTGTCCGGCCGAGCGGAAGGCGCTCTGCACGACGGCGTCGACGACCTGCTCGGGCAGCGCCGACGAGTCGACGATCATCGCGTTGAGTCCGCCGGTCTCGGCGACGAGCGGCTGGATCGGGCCGTCGCCCGCGGCCAGCGTGCGCTGGATCGTCCTGGCCACCGCGGTCGATCCGGTGAAGCACACCCCGGCGCACGCCGGGTGCGCGACGAGCGCGGCGCCCACCGTCTCGCCGGGGCCGTGCAGCAGCGCCAGCGCATCGCGCGGCACGCCGGCCTCGTGCATCAGCTCGACGAACACCGCGGCCACCGCGGGCGTCTGCTCGGCCGGCTTGGCCGCCACCGCGTTGCCGGCCACCAGCGCCGCGACGACCTGGCCGGCGAAGATCGCAAGCGGAAAGTTCCACGGCGAGATGCAGACGAAGACACCGCGACCGCGCAGGCGCAGCTCGTTGCTCTCGCCGGTCGGCCCGGGCAGCGCGATCGGCGCGAGCCGCTCGGTGGCCTGCTGCGCGTAGTAGCGGCAGAAGTCGACCGCCTCGCGCACTTCGGAGACGCAGTCGCCGAGCGTCTTGCCGGCCTCGCGCACCAGCCGCGCACCGAAGTCGAAGCGCCGCGCGTCGAGCAGGTCGCCGGCACGGGCGACGATCGCAGCCCGCTCGGCCACCGGGCGGGCGCTCCAGCCGGCGCAGCCATTCGCGAGCCGCGTCATCACATCCTGCACGGCCGCAGCGTCGGCCTGAGGCACCACGGGCAGATGCACTGCGGCCAGCGCCGCCAGCAGCGGCGCGCGCTGCTCGGGGCAGGTCAGGTCGATGCCGGTGGAATTGCGCCGCGCCGGCCCGTACAGCCCGGCCGGCGCCGGCTGGCCGGGCGCCTGCGCCGCATGCAGCGGCGAGCGCAGCAGGTCCGCGACCGGCACGCGGTCATCGGCCAGCTGGTGCACGAACGACGAATTGGCGCCGTTCTCGAGCAGCCGGCGCACCAGATAGGCCAGCAGGTCGCGGTGCTCGCCGACCGGGGCGTAGATGCGCAGCGGCAGGTCGGGCTGCGTCTGCATGACCTCGCGGTACAGGCCGTCGGCCATGCCGTGCAGCCGCTGCATCTCGAAGCGTGCGCCGTGGCGGCGCGCCATCCCGACGATGGCCGCGATGGTGCCGGCGTTGTGGCTGGCGAACTGGCTCAGGATGACCGCATGCCGGGCCAGCAGCGCCTCGGCGCACGCGAGGTAGGCGATGTCGGTGTGATGCTTGTGCGTGAACACCGGGTAGCCGGCCAGGCCCAGCTCCTGCGCGCGCTTGACCTCGGCGTCCCAGTACGCACCCTTGACCAGCCGCACCATGAATTTCAGCCGGCGCGCCTCGGCGATGCGCGCCACGGCCTCGATCATCTCGGGTGCGCGCGTCTGGTAGGCCTGGATCGCCAGGCCGAAGCCGGTCCAGCCCGGCGCGCTGCGCTGCACCTGCGCGGCCAGGCGGTCGAACAGCTCGAGCGAGAGCTCGAGCCGGTCGCTCTCCTCGGCGTCGATCGTCAGGTTGATGTCGGCGCGCGCGGCGATGTCGATCAGTGCCGCCACGCGCGGCACGAGCTCGTCGACGACGCGCTCGAGCTGCGCCTCCTCGTAGCGCGGGTGCAGCGCCGAGAGCTTGATCGAGATGCCGTCACGCTCGGCCGGGCCGTGGCCGCCGGTGGCGTCGGCGATGGCACCGATCGCTGCCGCGTACGACGCGAGGTAGCGCGCGGCGTCGTGCGCGGTGCGCGCGCCTTCGCCGAGCATGTCGAACGAGAAGCGCAGCCGGGGCTGGTCGCGGCGCTGCGCGGCGGCCTCGTCGAGTGCCTCGCCGATGTTGCGGCCGAGCACGAACTGCCGGCCGAGCAGCTGGATCGCGCGCACCGTGGCCGCGACGACGGTCTGCGCGCCCAGGCGCTCGACCAATCCGGCTCTGGCAGCGTCGGCCTCGGGCAGCCAGCGCTTGGCCAGCGCGATCGCACTGGCCGACAGGCTGGCGATCCTGCGATGCTGCGAGCCCTCCACCGCGCCGCCGCCGAAGTCGGCGCGGCCGAGCTGGTCGGCGGTGAGCGCGATCGCGGTCTGCGCATCGGGTACGCGCAGCAGCGCCTCGGCCAGCCGCATCAGCGCCAGACCTTCGGCGCTCGAGATCGGGTACTCGCGCAGCAGCGACTCCAGGGCCCAGAACGGCGCCGGCCTGGCGCGCACCGCATCGACCCACGGCCGCGCGCTGGCGCCCACCGCCGACCAGTCGAGGCTGCCGCGCAGCCGCTCGAGCAGGCGCTCGACGATCTCGATCTCGGGGCGGTCGGGCGCAGGCAGGCGCGAGGCGGTGAGCGGCATGGCAGGGCTCTCGGGACGTCCCGGTGCGGGACGCGCGTAGCGTATGCCGCAACGCGCTGGATGTTCTCGCCGATCGGCGTGCTGGCGGCCGAACAATATCCGGCGCCGGCCGCCTCACCAGCCGACGACGCGCCGCTCCCGGGTCTGCTGTCCCCCTCGGGGGGCGGACGATGATTTTCGTCGGCCTGGGGGCGCATGCAGGCCGACGACGCGCCGCTCCCGGGTCTGCCCGCCCCCACCGGGGGCGAGCCCGGCGGGCCGCCGTGGCGCACTCAGACCGACTTCGCGACCAGCTCGAAGTGTTCGACCGCCGGCGGCTGGGCGAAGAACGGGCCGACGATGGCACGCCACTGGCCGAACAGCGGGCTGCCGCGGAAGCCCACGGTATGGTCCTCGAGCGTGGCCCAGAAGATCTGCAGGATGTAGCGCTCGGGGCTTTCGATGCCGCGATTGACCTTCCAGCCCTTGAAGCCCTGGGCGTGGCTGGCGACGCTGGCGATGCCGTGCTGCACGGCGGCTTCGAAAGCCGCCTGCTGGCCCGGACGGATGCGGATGTCGGCGATCTCGAGAATCATCTGGGTTCCTTGTCGTGGGTTGAGCGAGTCGACGCTGCGGCATCGTCGACCAGGCAGTCGACCGCGCGCCTGAGTCCGTCGCGGCCGTGCGGGATGCCCAGCACCGTCAGCGCGGCTTCGATGCCACCGAGCGCGCCGAACACCAGCGCCGGGTTCTGGTCGCCGAGGTGGCCGATGCGGAAGGCGCGGCCGGCCAGCGGCCCCAGGCCACCGGCCACGGCGACCTGGAAACGCTCGCGCGCCAGGCTGCGCAGCGCGTCGGGGTCGATGCCGTCGGCCACCGCGATCGTCGCCACCGACACCGAGCGGCTTGGCGGCACCCGGGCGAAGAAGTCGAGCGCGCCGCCCTCGCGCCAGCCCGCCAGCGCCGCGTGCACCATGCGCGCGAGCAGGCGGTGGCGCGCGAAGACCGCATCCAGTCCTTCGCGCCAGATCAGGCCGAGCGCGGCTTCGAGCCCGAACATCAGGTTGATCGGCGGCGTACCGCAGAACTTGCGGTACGACAGCGCGTCGCGCCGGCGCTGCCAGTCCCAGTAGAAACGCGGCGCCGGGTTGCGCCGCGCCGCTTCGAGCGCCGCGGCGCCGACGGCGACGAAGGCCAGGCCCGGCGGCAACATCAGCCCCTTCTGCGAGGCACCGACCGCGACGTCGACGCCGAGCGCGTCCATCGCGAACGGCGTGGCCGCCAGCGAAGCGACGACATCGGCGACGAACAGCGCCGGGTGCGCGCTGGCGTCGAGCGCGGCGCGCAGCGGCGCGAGCTCGCTGGTGACACCGCTGGCGGTGTCGGTGTGGACCGCGAAGACGGCGCCGATGTCGTGCGCCCGGTCGTCGCGCAGCGCCTGCTCGACCGCCTGCGCGTCGATCGGCCAGCCCGGCTGCCACGGTGTGCGCACGACGCGCCGGCCCAGCGCCTCGGTCTGCCGCGCCCACGATTCGGAGAAGTGGCCGGTGCCCGGGATCAGCACGCAGCCACCCGGCCTCACCAGGTTCTCGACCACCGCCTCCCACGCGCCGTGGCCGTTGGCGGCGTAGAAGAAGATGTCCGCGGTCCCGGTCTGCAGCAACCGCCGCAGCCCGTGCTCGCAGGCGGCGATGGTCCGGTCCAGACGCGGATCGGCCAGGTCCATCGGTTGCCGGTGCATCGCGGCCAGCACTTCGTCGGGCACCGGCGACGGCCCCGGCGAATGCAGCAGGCGGTGGCCGGGAATGCGCGCGGAATCGGGCATGGGAGGCGTGGCGGCTGCGCGATCAGACGCCCAGGTACTGCGCCAGCGCGTGCGGGTCGCGCGCCAGCGCGGCCGACGCGCCGGCCAGCACGATGCGGCCCTTCTCCATCACCGCGACGCGGTCGGTGTGCGCCAGCACGGCGTGGACGTTGCGGTCGACCACCAGCGTGCTGATGCCGGTGGCGCGGATGAGCGAGACGACGCGCCAGATCTCGGCGACGATCGCCGGCGCCAGCCCCTCGGTGGCCTCGTCGAGGATCAGCAGCTGCGGGTGCGTCATCAGCGCGCGGCCGATCGCCAGCATCTGCTGCTCGCCGCCCGAGAGCTGCTGGCCGCCGTGGGTCAGCCGCTCGGCCAGCCGCGGGAAGGTCTCGAGCACGCGCGCCAGGCTCCACGCCACCCGGCCGTCGGCGCCGGCTCGCGCGGCCATCACCAGGTTCTCGCGTACGCTCAGATTGGGGAATATGCCGCGCCCCTCGGGCACATAGCCGAGGCCGCGCCGGGCCATGCGCTCGGGCGCGCTGCCGGTGACGTCCGCGCCGCGCCAGTGGATGCGCCCGGCGCGCGGCGCCAGGTAGCCCATCACGCTGCGGATCAACGTCGTCTTGCCCATGCCGTTGCGCCCGAGCAGGCCGAGTGCGCTGCCTTCGGGCAGCTCGAGGTCGACGCCGCGCAGCACGTGGCTGTCGCCGAGGTAGGTGTGCAGGCCTTCGACGCGCAGCATCAGTCACTCTCGCCGAGGTAGGCGATCTGTACTTCGCGGTTGGCGCGGATCGCCGACGGCGTGTCGCTGGCGATGACCTGGCCGTTGACCATCACGGTGATGCGCTCGGCGATGCGGAACACCGCGTCCATGTCGTGCTCGACGAGGGCGATGGCGTGGCCCGGCTTCAGGCTGGCCAGCAGCCCCAGCATGCGCTCGGTCTCCTCGGCGCCCATGCCGGCCAGTGGCTCGTCGAGCAGCAGCACGCGCGGCCGCGTGGCCAGGCACATCGCGATCTCGAGCTGGCGCTTGGCGCCGTGGCTCAGCGTGCCGGCCAGGCGCGCGGGGATGTCGGCCAGGCCGGCGCTGGCCAAGGCCTGGCGCGCCACGGCACCGCTGTCGGCGCACGCCGCGGCGCTCTGCCACAGCGCCCACGGCCGGGCCCAGGCCGCCTGCGCGCACAGCCGGCAGTTCTCGAACACGCTGAACTCGCCGAAGATCGTGGTGCGCTGGTAGCTGCGCCCGATGCCGGCGCGCGCACGGCGCGGCTGCGACCAGTTCGTGATGTCGCGACCGTCGAGCATGATGCGCCCGCCCGAGGCCGGCAGTTCGCCCGACAGCACGTTGATCAGCGTCGACTTGCCGGCGCCGTTGGTGCCGATCACCGCATGCACCTCGCCGACGCGCAGGTCGAGCCCGACCTGGTTCACCGCCATCAGCCCGCCGAACTGGCGCGACAGGCCGGTGCACTGCAGCACGGCGGCGCTCATCGCAACGCCCGGCCCTGGCGTCGAAGCAGCTCGACCAGCCCGATCAGGCCCTTGGGCAGCAGCGCGACGAAGGCGATGATCACCAGGCCCAGGCTGAGCTGCCAGTGCGCGGCCAACGGGCCGACCAGCGCCTCGGTCGACAGCAGCTCCTTGAGCAGCACGAAGCTCACGGCGCCGATCACCGCGCCGCGCAGGTGGCCGATGCCGCCGAGGATGATGACGAGCAGCACCGCGCCCGACTCATGCCAGGACAGCAGCTCGGGGTTGACGAAGCCGTCCTTGGCCGCCACCAGGAAGCCGGCCAGCCCGGCCAGCGCACCGCCGATGACGAACGCCGCCAGCTTGTAGCGCGTGGTGGCGAAACCGGCAGCGCGCATGCGCGTCTCGTTGACGCGGATGCCGGCCAGCGCATGGCCGAAGCGCGAGCGCCGGATCAACGCCAGCAGTGCGTAGGTGCCGACCAGCGCGGCCCAGGCCATGAAGTACATGTGGCGCTTGTCGTCGGCATCGATCAGCACCGCGCCGCCCAGCTCGAGCACCGGCCGCACGCTGAGGTAGATGCCGTCGGTGCCGCCGCCGAGCCGGGTGTCGTGGAAGACGAAATAGGCCATCTGTGCGAAGGCCAGCGTGACCATGATGAAGTACACGCCGCGGGTGCGCAGGCTGAGGGCGCCGACGAACAGCGCGTACAGCGCCGCGGCGCCGACGGCCAGCGCCAGCAGCGCCACCAGCGCACCGGGTCCGTCCGGCGGCGAGGCCAGCACCGTGGCATAGGCGCCGATACCGTAGAAGGCGGCGTGGCCCAGGCTGACCAGGCCGGCAGTGCCCACCAGCAACTCGAGGCTGAGCGCGAACACCGAGAGCGTGACGATGCGCAGCACCAGATCCTGCAGGTACGGCGAGACCCACCCCGGCAGCAGTGCCAGCACCAGCGCGACGACGCCCGGCAGCAGCCAGCCGCGCGCCACGGCGGGCGCGGCCGCGCTCACCAGCCCCTCCGCATCAGTCCCTCGGGGCGCCAGACCAGCACGATCGCCATCAGCAGGTAGACACCGATGCCCGAGAGCTCGGCGAAGAAGACCTTGCCGAAGGTGTCGACCAGGCCGACCAGCAGCGCCGCGACGAGTGCGCCCGAGATCGAGCCGATGCCGCCGATCACGACGACGACGAAGCTGATGATCAGCACCTGCCCGCCCATGCCCGGATAGACGCTCGACATCGGCGCGGCGATCATGCCGGCCAACGCGGCCAGCGCGACGCCGCCGGCGAAGACGATGCGGTACAGCCGCGTGATGTCCAGGCCCAGGCCGCGCGCCATGTCACGGTTGCTGGCACCGGCGCGGATCGTCATGCCCAGCCGCGTGCGGTTGACGACGAAGTACAGCGCCAGCCCGATCACGATGCACGCCGCCGAGGCGAACAGCCGGTACACCGGGTAGGTCATCAGTTCGCCCAGTGCGATCGTCCCGGCCAGCCAGTCGGGCGCCTTGACGCCGTGCACGTCGTTGCCCACCAGCATCGAGCGCGCCTCCTCGAAGACCAGGATCAGCGCCCAGGTCATCAGCACCTGCTGCAGGTGGTCGCGCTGGTACAGGTAGCTGAAGAACGCCCACTCGAGCAGGTAGCCGAACGCGGCCGCGAGCAGCGTACCGGCCAGCAGCATCGCGATGAAGTTCTGGCCGAACAGCGGCGCCAGCGTGAACGCCAGGTACGCGCCGAGCATGTAGAAGCTGCCGTGCGCCAGGTTGATGACGCCCATGATGCCGAAGATCAGCGTCAGCCCCGAGGC
>JBBIPS010000075.1:0-10934 GCA_037442725.1 Burkholderiales bacterium
CATTGGCGACGGTGGATCGGGTGCAGTCGCCATTGTCGATCCCGAACTGTGGGCGACGATCCTGGCCGAGAACGCCCGTCAGGAGGACCACATCGAGTTGATTGCGTCGGAGAACTATGCCTCGCCAGCGGTGATGCAGGCGCAGGGGACGCAATTGACGAACAAGTACGCCGAGGGCTATCCCGGCAAGCGCTATTACGGCGGCTGCGAAAATGTCGACGTGGTCGAGCAACTCGCGATCGACCGCGTCAAGGCGTTGTTCGGCGCCGAGCATGCCAATGTCCAGCCCAACTCGGGCTCGCAAGCCAACCAGGCGGTGCTGTTCGGCCTGCTGCAGCCGGGCGATACGATCATGGGCCTGAGCCTGGCCGAAGGCGGCCATCTGACACACGGCATGCCGCTGAACATGAGCGGCAAGTGGTTCAAGGTGGTGAGCTACGGACTCGATGCGAACGAGGCCATCGACTATGACGCGATGGAGCGCCTGGCGCATGAGCACCGTCCCCGGCTGATCATCGCCGGCGCATCGGCGTATGCGTTGCGCATCGATTTCGAGCGCTTCGCCAAGGTCGCCAGGGCGGTCGGCGCCTACTTCATGGTCGACATGGCGCACTACGCGGGCTTGATCGCCGCCGGCGTCTACCCGAACCCGGTGACGTTTGCCGACGTCGTGACCTCGACCACGCACAAGACGCTGCGTGGCCCTCGAGGCGGTGTGATCCTGATGAAGGATGCGGTCGCCAAGAGGATCAACAGCGCGATCTTCCCCGGCATCCAGGGCGGCCCGCTGATGCACGTGATCGCGGCCAAGGCAGTGGCTTTCAGGGAGGCGCTGGCCCCAGAGTTCAGGATCTACCAGCAGCAGGTGGCGAGCAACGCCATTGCGATGGCAGAAACACTGGCCCAGCGCGGCCTGCGCATCGTGTCGGGCCGCACCGAAAGTCACATGATGCTGGTCGACCTGCGCGCCAAGGGCATCACCGGCAAGGAGGCCGAAACGGTGCTCGGCCGCGCTCACATGACCTGCAACAAGAATGCGATTCCGAACGACCCGCAGAAGCCGATGGTCACCAGCGGCATCCGCCTGGGCTCGCCGGCGATGACGACGCGCGGCTTCGGCACGGCGCAGACCGTCCTGACGGCGCACCTGATCGCCGACGTGCTGGACCATCCGAATGACGACACCAACATCGCCGAGGTACGTGCCAAGGTGGCGGCGCTGACGCGCGACTTTCCGGTCTACTCGCAACGCCTGGGGTAGCCATCCCCCGCCAAAGCCGGGGGGCATTCGGGATGTGAGCCGCTCAAAGCGGCTGGAAGGGGTCTACGGTGGACAACCCCTGAAACGCCAAACTTCTACTGCCACCCCGGCAGAGCCGGGAGGCCTCCCAATTCAGCTAGGTCCTGACCAGCACGCGAGGCGAATGCCGCCGTGCCTGGCGCGCCACCTCGTACAGCGCCAGGTAGTCGCGCGCCGGCCCGACCCACGACAGGTCCTGCGCCATCGCGCGTTGCATCATCGTGCGCCACGCCGCCGCGTCACGATGCAGTTGCACGGCACGCCACGTGCAGGACTCGAAGGCCGCGGCGGTGGCCGCCCCGAACGCGAACCCGGTCAGTCCGTCAGCAACCGTGTCGGACAGGCCGCCGACGCTGCGCACCAGCGGCAGCGTGCCGTAGCGCAGGCCGTACATCTGCGTCAGGCCGCAGGGCTCGAAACGCGACGGCAGCGCGATGACGTCGGCGCCGGCGATCATCCGGTGCGCCCGCGCCTCGTCATAGCCGATGTGCGCGTGCACGCGTCCCGGGTGGGCCTGCTCGGCCAGGCGGATGGCCGCCTCCAGCGCCGGATCGCCGGTACCCTGGACCGCGAACTGCACGCCCTCGCGCACCAGCGCCGGAAGCGCCGCCAGCACCAGGTCGAGACCTTTCTGCGCGGTCAGGCGGCTCACCACGGCGAGCACCAGCGCAGCGTCGTCGACGTCGAGTCCGACCGAGGTCTGCAGCGCACGGCGGCAGGTGCGCTTGCCGTCCAGGTGCGCGGCGTCGTAGCGCTGCGCCAGTGCGACGTCGGTGGCAGGATTCCACACCGCATCGTCGATGCCGTTCAGGATGCCCACCACGTCGCCGCCACGGGCGCGGATCACGCCGTCCAGGCCGCAGCCAAACTCGGGCGCGGCGATCTCGCGCGCATAGTTCGGGCTGACGGTGGTGACACGGTCGGCGAACTTGAGCCCCGCCTTCATGAACGAGAGCTGGCCATGGAACTCGATCCCGGCCGGCGCCATGAAGCGCGAAGACAACCCCAGCAGCGACCAGTCGTTGGGCGGAAACAGCCCCTGGAATGCCAGGTTGTGGATCGTGAATACCGAGGCTGCCGTGGTCGGCAGGTGGTCGGCCATGTAGGCGCACGCCATTGCCGAGTGCCAGTCGTGCGCATGCACGACGTCGGGAGCCCAGTTCGGGTCGGCGTCGCCCGCCGCCAGGTGCGCTGCCAGCCAGCCCAGCAATGCGAAGCGCTGCAGGTTGTCGGGCCACTCGGTACCGTCGCCGGCCTGGTACGGGCTGCCGCCGCGGCGGAACAGGTGCGGCGCGTCGATAACATAGACCGGCAGGTGCGTGCCCGGCATGCGTCCCAGCAGCAGCTTGACGCGCAGCGCGCCGAAACAGGCGCCGATGTCGACGACGACACGCGCCGACTGCACCGCCTCGATGATCGCCGGCAGGCCGGGCAGCAGCAGCCGCACATCGGCGCCGGCCTGGGCCAGCGCCACCGGCAACGCCGCGACGACGTCGGCCAGGCCACCGGTCTTGACCAGCGGATAAACCTCGGCGGCCGCATGCAGCACCCTCATCGAAGCACGCGCCTGCCGTTCATCGGGGCAGCCTCGCCGCACCGGCCACGCCGCGCGGCCCCCCGACCCGTCGCACGGTGGAGCGACTTCGCCACAGCCGCGCGGCGCTCATCGGGCAGCCAGCGCGTCGATCATTGGCTGCGTCACCAGCGTGATGCCGCGCTCGCTGCGGTGGAAGCGCGCCGCGTCGGACGCGCCGTCCTCGCCGATCACCAGCCCGTCCGGAATGGTGCAGCCGTGGTCGACCACGACACGCGTCAGGCGCGCGCCGCGGCCGACCTGGACGTCGGGCAGCAGCACCGACCAGTTGACGCTCGAATGCGAATGCACCCGAACGCCCGAGAACAGCAGCGAGCGAAACACCGACCCAGAGATGATGCAGCCGCCCGAGACCATCGACTCCACCGCCAGCCCGCGCCGGTCGGGCTGGTTGTGCACGAACTTGGCCGGCGGCAGTTGCGCCTGGTAGGTCCAGATCGGCCAGCGCGTGTCGTACAGGTTGAACTCGGGGTCGGTGGCGGTCAGGTCGATGTTGGCGTCCCAGTAGGCGTCGATCGTGCCGACGTCGCGCCAGTAAGGCTGCAGTCCCGGCTTGGCGCCGACGCAACTGATGCCGAACGGGTGCGCCACGGCCTGGCCCTGGCGCACGGCGGCAGGGATGATGTCCTTACCGAAGTCATGGCTCGAGTGCGGGTCGGCCAGGTCGCGCGCAAGCTCGCGGTACAGGTAGCCGGCGTTGAAGACGTAGATGCCCATGCTGGCCAGACAGCGCTCGGGCTGGCCCGGCAGCGCCGGCGGATCGGCTGGCTTCTCGACGAAGTCGACGATGCGGCGCTGCTCGTCCACGCGCGTCACGCCGAAGGCGCTGGCCTCGGCACGCGGCACCTCGATGCAGGCCACGGTGCACTCGCGGCCACGTGCCACGTGGTCGGCCAGCATCAGCGCGTAGTTCATCTTGTAGACGTGGTCGCCGGCGAGCACGACGATGTAATCGGCGCCATAGCTCTCGACGATGTCCTCGTTCTGGTACACCGCGTCGGCGGTGCCGCGGTACCACGATTCGTCGTCCAGCCGCTGCTGCGCCGGCAGCAGGTCGACGAACTCGTTCATCTCGCTCTTCAGGAAGGCCCAGCCGCGCTGCAGATGGCGCAGCAGGCTATGGCTCTTGTACTGCGTGATGACGCCGACGCGGCGGATGCCCGAGTTCATGCAGTTCGACAGCGCGAAGTCGACGATGCGGAACTTGCCGCCGAAGTAGACCGCGGGCTTGGCGCGCCGGTCGGTCAACTGCATGAGCCGGCTGCCGCGGCCTCCGGCGAGCACCAGCGCCACCGCGCGCCTGGGCAGGTCGAGTCCGGATGCGAGTTCGATGATGGGCATGGTGTTTCACCGGCGTTGCGGCGCGCTCGGCGGCGGCAGATTCCGTCGACACACGGCATCACGACCTGCATGTTGCCACGCCTGACCAGGCACGCCGCCGGGACGTGGCGGCAAATCGATAATGCGCTCATGCCGCACCCGATGCCCGTCAATGCCCGAGCGGCTCGCGCCACCCGACCATGAGCATGCAACCCGAACCCCCCCCCTGCGCCGAATCGCCCGAGACACTGGCGGCGCGGGTCGAGCAGCACCTGCTCGACACCGTCGGCGTGGCTCCGGCGGAGGCGGACGCCGTCGACGTGCTCAACGCCGTCGCACAGGTGGCGCGCGCCGAACTCTCGCGGCGCTGGGTCGCCACCGACAGCGCCGACCGCCAGGCCAGGGCACGACGGGTCTACTACCTGTCGATGGAGTTCCTGATCGGCCGCAGCCTGGGCAATGCCCTGGCCGCGCTGGGGTTGGGCGATGCGGCAGGCGCCAGCGTCGCACGACACGCCCGCACGCTCGAGGAGATCGAGTCGAACGAGCCCGACGCAGCGCTGGGCAACGGTGGTCTGGGCCGGCTTGCGGCCTGCTTTCTCGACGCGATGGCCACGCTCGAGGTGCCGGCGTTCGGCTACGGCATCCGCTACGAGTTCGGCATGTTCGCGCAGAGCATCGTCGACGGACGCCAGATCGAGCACCCGGACCCGTGGCTGGCCGACGGCACGCCGTGGGAGTTCCCACGCCCCGGCGTCAGCTACCCGGTGCGGTTCGGCGGCTGGGTCGAGCGCGCCGAGTCGCCCGACAGCGTGCCGGTCTGGCGCCACTCCGGAGAGGTCAGCGCCAAGGCCTACGACCATGTCGTGCCGGGACACGACACGGCACGCGTGGCCACGCTGCGGCTGTGGAAGGCGGCCGCGCCGGCGCACATCGACCTGCAGAGCTTCAACAGTGGTGACTACGCCCGCGCCGCCGAGTTCAAGAACCGCTTCGAGAACATCTCCTGGGTGCTCTACCCGAACGACAGCACGCCCGCCGGGCGCGAGCTGCGGCTGCGCCAGGAGTACTTCTTCACGTCGGCGTCGATCCAGGACATCGTGGCGCGCCACCTGGCCGAGCACGGCACGCTGGCCAACCTGGCCGACCAGGTGGCGATCCATCTCAACGACACGCACCCGGCGATCGGCGTGGCCGAGCTGATGCGCCTGCTCATCGACGAGTACGGCTTCAGCTGGGCCCCGGCATGGGCACTGACGCGCAGGACCTTCAGCTACACCAACCACACGCTGATGCCCGAAGCGCTCGAGACCTGGCCGGTCGCGCTGCTGCAACTGGTGCTGCCGCGCCACCTCGAGATCATCTTCCGCATCAACCACGACTTCCTGCTCGAGGCCGAAGCGGCGCGCCCCGGCGATCCCGAATTCCAGCGCCGGCTGTCGCTGATCCACGAGGACGGCGAGCGCCGCGTGCGCATGGCGCACCTGGCGATCGTCGGCAGCCACAAGGTCAACGGCGTCTCCAAGCTGCACTCCGACCTGCTGGTCCGGACCATCTTCGCGGACTTCGCCCGGCTCTGGCCCGACAGGTTCATCAACGTCACCAACGGTGTCACGCCGCGGCGCTGGCTGGCGCAGGCCAACCCGGCGCTGGCGGCGCTGCTCGACCAGGCGCTGGGCCCGGTCTGGCGGCGCGACCTTGGCGCCCTGCGCAAACTCGCGGGGCACGCCGACGATGGGGCGTTCCGCGCCGCCTTCGACGCCGCGAAGCACCACAACAAGCAACGCCTGGCCGAGTGGGTGCGCCACAGCACCGGGGTCGCCATCGACCCGCACGCGTTGTTCGACGTGCAGGTCAAGCGCATCCACGAATACAAGCGCCAACTGCTCAACCTGCTGCACGCGGTGACGCGCTACCGCGCGATCCTGGCGCAGCCGCACGCCGACTGGCAGCCGCGCGTGGTGCTGTTCGCGGGCAAGGCCGCCTCGAGCTATTCGATGGCCAAGCAGATCATCCGGCTGATCCACGACGTCGGCCAGGTCGTCAACCGCGACCCGCGCATCGGCAACCGGCTCAAGGTGGTGTTCGTCCCCAATTACGGTGTCTCGGTGGCCGAACTGATCATGCCGGGCGCCGACCTGTCCGAGCAGATCTCCACGGCCGGCACCGAGGCCTCGGGCACCGGCAACATGAAGCTCGCGCTCAACGGCGCACTGACGATCGGCACCGACGACGGCGCCAACATCGAGATCCGCCAGAACGTCGGTGACGACAACATCTTCATCTTCGGCAAGTCGGCGCACGAGGTTGCCGCGCTGCGCGCCGCAGGCTACCAGCCGCTGCGCGTCTACGAGAGCAACCCGCAGCTCAAGGCGGTGCTCGACTCGATCGGCGCCGGCGCCTTCTCGCCCGACGAACCGGCGCGCTATCGCGGCCTCGTCGATGCGCTGCTGTGGGGCGGCGACCATTACCTGCTGCTGGCCGACTACGAGGCCTACGTCGCGGCGCAGGCACGCGTCGACGCGCTCTACGTCGATCGCACGGCGTGGCTGCGCAAGGCCATCGCCAACGTCGCCGGCATGGGTCCGTTCTCGGCCGACCGCACGATCCGTGACTACGCGGCGCAGGTCTGGCAGGTCGAATGCCGACGCTGACCGACGCGGCTGCCTGCCGCAGCGCCGACCGACGATGATGCCGGCACGCTCGACCGACGACGGCGCCGCGTCGGCCCGCGCAGTCTCGCGCGCAGCGTGATCCTCGAATGGATCGCTCGACATCACCCGCACCGCTGTCCGCGCCGACGCCAGACCTCGCGCCCGGGCGCGTGCCCGAGAGCGGGAACGGCAGCGCGGTCGGGAACCGGCTCGAGGTCGGCCAGCCCTGGCCGCTGGGCGTGCATTGGGACGGCGCCGGGATCAACATCGCGGTGTTCTCGGCGCACGCCGAGGCGATCGAGTTCTGCCTGTTCGACGAGCGCGGCGAGCGCGAGCTGACGCGTGCACGCCTGCCCGCGCAGACACGCGACGTCTGGCACGGCTACCTGCGCGGGGCCGGCCCCGGCCTGGTCTACGGGTTGCGTGCCCATGGCCCGTGGCGACCCGAGCGCGGCCACCGCTTCAACCCGCGCAAGCTGCTGCTCGACCCGTATGCGCGCGAAATCGTCGGCGAGTTCCGCTGGGGCCCCGAGCATTGCGGTGCCGATGGCGAGCATGCGCTGCATCCCGACCCCCGCGACAACGCTGCCAGCGCATTGAAGGCGCGCGTCGTCGCCGACCGTTTCGACTGGGGCGATGACCGCCCGCCGCGCACCGCGCTGGCCGACACGGTGATCCTGGAACTGCACGTCAAGGGCTTCACGCGACTGCACCCGCAGGTGCCGGCTGCGCAGCGCGGCAGCTATGCCGGGCTGGCCAGCGCAGCAGCCATCGCCCACCTGCAACGCCTGGGCATCACCGCCGTCAGCCTGCTGCCGGTGCACCAGCATCTCGACGAGCAGCACCTGGTGGCGCGCGGCCTGGTCGACTACTGGGGCTACAACACGGTCGGCTTCTTCTGCCCCGAGCCGCGGCTGGCTGCCGATCGAGGTCGCGATGCCGGTGGCGATCACCGGGCCGTGCGCGACGAGTTCCGCCGCATGGTGCGCGGGCTGCACGCCGCCGGCATCGAGGTGCTGCTCGACGTGGTCTACAACCACACCGCCGAAACCGACGCGCACGGCCCGACGCTGTGCTGGCGCGGACTGGACAACGCGAGCTGGTACCGGTTGAGCCCGGAGCACCGCGCGGCCTACGAGGACCACAGCGGCTGCGGCAACACGCTCGACCTGCGCCAGCCGTGCGTGCTGCAGATGGTGATGGACAGCCTGCGCTACTGGGTGCAGGAGATGCACGTCGACGGCTTCCGCTTCGACCTGGCGCCGGTGCTCGGGCGCGGCGAGCACGGCTTCCGGCGCGACACGGCCTTCTTCACGGCACTGGCACAGGACCCGGTGCTCGCCGGCGTCAAGCTGATCGCCGAACCGTGGGATCTGGGACCCGGCGGCTATCAGGGCGGCCACTTCCCGCGCGGCTGGCTGGAGTGGAACGACGTCTTTCGCGACACGATGCGCGGCTTCTGGCTCGGCGCACCGGTGACGCGCGGCGAGTTCGCGCAGCGGCTGGCCGCATCGGCCGATCGCTTCCAGGGAGCGCGTCGCGTGCCGGGCGAGTCGGTCAACTACATCGTCTCGCACGACGGCTTCACGTTGCGCGACCTGGTCAGCCACGACCTGCGCCACAACGAAGCCAACGGCCAGGACAATCGCGACGGCCAGCGCCACAACCTGAGCTGGAACTGCGGTGTCGAAGGCCCTACCACCGACCCCGACGTGCTGGCGCTGCGTCAACGACTGCAACGCGCGCTGCTGGCCACGCTGCTGCTGGCGCAGGGCACGCCGATGCTGGCCGCAGGTGACGAGCTCGGGCACAGCCAGGGCGGCAACAACAATCCCTACTGCCAGGACAATCCGACGAGCTGGATCGACTGGTCGGCCGCCGACGACGCGCTGATCGAATTCACCGCCCGGCTGCTGGCGCTGCGCCGGGCCCGGCTGCCTCTCGGGCCGCGCTGGTACACCGGCTTGCCCGACGCGCGCGGCGTGGCCGACCTGGCCTGGCTGCGCCGCAGCGGCCAGGCGCTGGTCGAGCGCGACTGGCGCCAGTCGCCGTCGCGCGTGCTGGGCGCACTGATCGGCACACCCGGCCGTGGCCGGCAGACGCTGCTGATGCTGTGCAATGCCGAGGACATCGACGCCGACTTCGCCTTGCCCGACGGCCGCTGGCAGGTGCTGCTCGACAGCGCCGATGCCGACCCGTTCCACGACGCCTGCGGCGCCACCCGGCTCGAGGTGCGCTACGCACTTCAGGCGCGCAGCGTCGTGCTGCTTGCCGCCGGCAACTAAGCGGCCGAGCGTGCCCCAGGTCGACGCTGGACCTCGTCCGTCCCCGATGGGGCAAGCCAAGCCGGGAGCGGCGCGTCGCTTCCCGTGAGTGCGCGATGCTGAGAGACTGACAGGCCGAGCCAACCGGCCGAAAGCGAGGTTCCCGATGCGACTGCCACGCGCCAGCGGTGTCTTGCTGCACCCCAGTTCGCTGCCCGGCCCGCACGGCAGCGGCGACCTGGGGTCGGCGGCCTACGAATTCGTCGACTGGCTCGCCAACGCCAGGCAGTCGCTGTGGCAGGTGCTGCCGCTGGGCCGCCTCGGCCCGGGCCACTCACCCTACATGAGCCCCTCGGCGTTCGCCGGCAATCCGCTGCTGATCGATCTGGCCGAACTGCAGCAGCGCGGCTGGCTGGACGGCGACGCACTGGCCGCGCCGCCAGCGGCCGACCCGCGGCGCATCGACTTCGCAACGATGACGCCATGGCGCATGCAGCGCCTCGCCCAGGCCGCCGCAGCCTTCGCGGACCGCGCCAGCGCAACCGAACGCGCCGAGTTCGACGACTTCTGCGCGCAGCAACACGACTGGCTCGACGATGACGCGCTGTTCATGGCGTTGACCGAGGCCCATCACGGTGCCGCCTGGCCCGACTGGGACCCGGCGCTGGCGCGGCGCGACCCGCAAGCGCTGGCGGCTGCGGCGCGCCGTCACAAGTCGCGACTGGACTTCTGGCGCTTCTGCCAGTGGAGCTTCCACCGCCAGTGGTCGACGCTGAAGGCACATGCCAACCGGCGCGGCGTGCGCATCATCGGCGATGTGCCGATCTTCGTCGCGCACGGCAGCGCCGACGTCTGGGCGCACCAGCGGCTGTTCGAACTCGATGCCGACGGCCGACCGAGCGTCGTGGCGGGTGTACCACCCGACTACTTCAGCGCGACCGGCCAGCGCTGGGGCAATCCGCTGTACCGCTGGACCGAGCACGCACGGCAGGGCCATGCCTGGTGGATCGCGCGCCTGCGCCACGCACTGGCGCAGGCCGACATCGTCCGCATCGACCACTTCCGAGGCTTTGCAGCGCACTGGGAAATCCCGGCCAGCCAGACCACCGCGGTGCACGGCCGCTGGGTGCCGGGGCCGGGGGCTGCGCTGTTCGATGCACTCGGCGCGGCGTTGGGTGCGCTGCCGATCATCGCCGAAGACCTGGGCCACATGACGCCCGATGTCGAGGCGCTGCGGCGGCAGCTGAAACTGCCCGGCATGCGCGTGCTGCAGTTCGCCTTCCAGGGCGACGCGAGCAATCCCTACCTGCCGCACAACTTCGACCACGACACCGTCGTCTACACCGGCACCCACGACAACGACACCACCGTCGGCTGGTGGGCGGGTGCCGGTGACGCCGAGCGCCATTACGCGCGGGCCTACCTCGGCACCGACGGCCACGACATCGCGTGGGCGCTCATCCGAGCCGCGTTTTCATCGGTGGCCGACACGGCGATCGCGCCGCTGCAGGACGTCCTCGTGCTGCCCGGCGACTGCCGCATGAACCTGCCGGGGCAGGGCGCAGGCTGGTGGTCGTGGCGCTTCGAGTGGCGCCAGTTTCAGCCCTGGCACAGCCAGCGCCTGGCCGACAAGTCGCACCTGTTCGGACGCGACCGCCAAGTGCCTGCACCATGAAAAAGCCGCCCCTCGGGGCGGCTTTCCTGCCACCCGACGGGGTGGCAGCATCGACCGCAGGTCGATTACTTGGTCGTCGCGGACGCGGCAGCGTCGGCGGCACCGGCCACCGCCGAGGCGGCACCGG
>JBBIPS010000076.1:0-10803 GCA_037442725.1 Burkholderiales bacterium
TACGCGCCGCTGCTGCCCGACGGATCGAACTGGAAGGCGACGCTGCTGATCGAGTATCCCGACCCGAACGAGCGTGCGCGCGAACTGGCGCGGCTGATCGGTGTCGAGGACCATCTCTTCGTCGAGGTCGAGGGCCACGACCGCATCTACGCGATCGCCGACGAGGACCTCGAGCGCGAGAACGCCGAGAAGACCTCCGCGGTGCACTTCGTCCGCTTCGAGTTGCCGCTCGCGGCGCGCCAGGCGGTGCGCGCCGGCGCGGCCGTCAAGCTCGGCTGCGACCACACCCACTACCCGGCGCACGTCAGCATCGCGCCCGAGACGCTGGCCAGCCTGGCCGGCGATCTGCGCTGACGGCGAGGTAACGCGCGCATCGACGCGGTGCGTGTCTGGAAGCCGGGCCGGGTGCAGCGATGCTGCAGGTGCTCGTGCACCGTGCGCACGCTGCAGCCGACGGTCACGGCGATGTGGCGCTAGGTCCTGCCGAGCCTTCACCTGACGCAGAATCTCGCGCTCGCGCGCTGTCGGGTGCACCGGCGCGGCTCCGCCGGCAGCCTCGCGACATTGCCGACCGCGCCGAGCTTGCGACAGTTGCCGTCGCGCAGCGTGGCACGCGGGTCGACGGGCGCTGCAGTCGGGGTTACGCCACGCCGCGGCGCCGCCAGACCCAGCCGCTTTCGAGGCTGTAGATCACGAGCGCGGCCCAGATCAGCGCGAAGCCGATGCCGCGCATCGGATCGAAGACCTCGTGGTAGACGAACACGCCGAGCAGGAACTGGATCGACGGTCCGAGGTACTGCAGCACCCCGAGCGTGGCCAGTGTGACGCGGCGCGCACCGGCGGCGAACAGCAGCAGCGGAATCGCGGTGAACGGGCCAGCCGCAAGAAGCCACAGGTCCAGCCCGACGTCCCCCTGTGCAAAGTGGCCGCGGCCGCTGGCGGTCAGCCAAGCCAGCGCCCCCACCGTGATCGGCGCGAGCAGCAGTGTCTCGAGCGAGAGACCTTCGAGCGCACCCAGCACCGCCGTCTTGCGCAACAGTCCGTACAGGCCGAAGGAGGCCGCCAGCACCAGCGACACCCACGGCAACTGACCGACACCCAGCGTCAGCCACAGCACGCCGACGGCAGCCAGCGACACCGCCGCCCATTGCCAGGCACGCGGCCGCTCGTGCAGGACGAGGTAGCCCAGCATCACGTTGACGAGCGGGTTGATGAAGTAGCCCAGGCTGGCGTCGAGCACGCGGTCGTGGTTGACGGCCCAGACGTAGACCAGCCAGTTGGTCGACAGCAGCAGCGCGCTGAGGGCAAACGCCGCCAGCACGCGCGGCCGGCGCAGCGCGTCGCGCAGCCAGGCAAATCGACGCAGCAGCGCCAGCAGCGCGAAGACGAACACCAGGGTCCAGACCGAGCGATGCACGACGATCTCGAGCGCCGGCACGCGTGCGACCTGCTTGATGTAGAGCGGGAACAGGCCCCACAGGATGTAGGCCAGGGCGGCGAAGAGGGGTCCGGAGGGCATGGGGCTGATCGGTGCCGCGCGGGCGGCGTCGGATTGTCGCTGCCCTGCCGGCGGCCTCGGCAGGGCGTGCGGGTTGAGCGAACCGGTCGTGGCAGCGCATGCTGCCGGGCAACGACCGTCGCGGATCGTGGGTCGCCCGGCGGGCTGACGCGTTCGTACTTGATGCGAGTCAATGCCGCACGCATCAGTACGACCAAGAATGCCGGGCAAAGGAGCAAGCCGATGCTGCAGATCCGGATTCACGGCCGTGGCGGCCAGGGCGTGGTGACCGCGGCCGAGTTGCTGTCGATCGCTGCCTTCGAGCAGGGCCGGCATGCGCAGGCCTTCCCCAGCTTCGGCTCCGAGCGCATGGGTGCGCCGGTGGTGGCCTTCTGCCGCATCGCCGAGCACGAGATCCGGCTGCGCGAGCCGATCGTCGAGCCCGATGTGGTGATCGTGCAGGACCCGACGTTGCTGCAGCAGGTCGACGTGTTCCAGGGCCTGCGCCCCGAAGGTTACGTGCTGATCAACAGCCGGCGCAGCCTCGACCAGCTCGGCGTGGGTGAGCTGGTGCAGCGCCTGCCTGCTGGGCACACCGCGACCGTGCCTGCCACCGAGCTGGCGCTCAAGCACGTCGGCCGCCCGGTGCCCAACGCCGCGTTGCTGGGCGCCTTTGCGGCACTGTCCGGGCTCGTCACACTGGACGCGGTGGCGCACGCCATCGGCCGCAAGTTCGGCGGCAGTGTGGCCGCGGGCAATGTCGCTGCGGCCAGCGCTGCCTATGAGTTCGTGGTGCGCGAGATGGAGGAGCTGGCTCATGCACAAGCAGACTGAAGGCTCGCAGGCGGTGGCCGAAGCGGTGGCCCTGTGCCGCCCCGAGGTCATCTGCGCCTACCCGATCTCGCCGCAGACGCACATCGTCGAGGGCCTGGGCGAGCGGGTGAAGAACGGCTCGCTCGCGCCGTGCGAGTTCATCAACGTCGAGAGCGAGTTCGCCGCGATGAGCGTGGCCATCGGCGCGTCGGCGGCGGGCGCGCGCACCTACACCGCCACCGCCAGCCAGGGGCTGCTGTTCATGGCCGAGGCGGTCTACAACGCGTCGGGGCTGGGCCTGCCGATCGTGATGACGGTGGCCAATCGCGCGATCGGCGCACCGATCAACATCTGGAACGACCACAGCGACTCGATGAGCCAGCGCGATTGCGGCTGGATCCAGCTCTTCGCCGAGAGCAACCAGGAGGCGCTCGACCTGCACATCCAGGCCTTCAAGCTGGCCGAGGAACTCTCGATGCCGATCATGGTGTGCATGGACGGCTTCATCCTGACGCACGCCTACGAGCGCGTCGACATCCCCGCGCAGGCCGAGGTCGACGCCTTCCTGCCCGCCTACGAGCCGCGCCAGGTGCTCGATCCCGCCGAGCCGGTGTCGATCGGGGCGATGGTCGGGCCGGAGGCCTTCATGGAAGTGCGCTACCTCGCGCATGCACGCCAGTTGCAGGCGCTCGACCGCATCCCGCAGATCGCCGACGAGTTCACGCAACGCTTCGGCCGCAACTCGGGCGGGCTGGTGCGTGGCTACCGGATCGAGGATGCCGAGACCATCGTCGTCGCGCTCGGCTCGGTGCTGGGAACGATCAAGGACACCGTCGACGAGATGCGCGACACCGGGCTGCGGGTGGGCGTGCTCGGCATCCAGTCGTTCCGTCCGTTCCCGCTTGCCGCGGTGCGCGCCGCGCTGCAGGGCGCCAAGCGCGTGGTGGTGCTCGAGAAGAGTTTCTCGGTCGGGCTCGGTGGCGTGGTGTCGACCGACGTGCGGCTGGCGCTGTCCGGGCTGGCGATGAAGGGCTATACCGTCGTCGCCGGGCTGGGCGGGCGTGCCATCACCCGCGCTTCGCTGCACCGCGTGCTGCGCGAGGCGATCGCCGACACCTTGCCGGCGCTGAGCTTCCTCGACCTCGACTGGCGCATCGTCAATCGCCAACTCGAGCGCGAGGCGCAGCAGCGCAGGAGCGGGCCGATCGCCGAGAACCTGCTGCGTGATGTCGGCGCGGTGGCATCGAAGGTGAGCTGAGATGAACCAGATCGTCAAGTTCTACCAGACCGGCACCTTCACTGTCGGCAACCGGCTGCTCGCACCCGAGCAGCGCAGCGTGCAGTCGTCGACCAGCCGCAGCAATGCGCTGAACTCGGGCCATCGCGCCTGCCAGGGCTGCGGCGAGGCGCTGGGCGCGCGCTATGCGGTCGACGCCGCGCTGCGCGCCACCGACGGCCAGTTGATCGCGGCCAACGCCACCGGCTGCCTCGAGGTGTTCTCGACTCCGTATCCCGAGACGTCGTGGCAGTTGCCGTGGATCCACTCGCTGTTCGGCAATGCGGCGGCGGTGGGCACCGGCATTGCCGCCGCGCTGCAGGCCAAGGCCCGCAAGGCAGGTCATGCGTCCGGCGCGCCGCAGGCAGCGCGCGCGCAAAGCGCCGTGCGCGTGATCGCCCAGGGCGGCGACGGCGGCACGACCGACATCGGCTTCGGCTGCCTGTCGGGCATGTTCGAGCGCAACGACGACGTGCTCTACATCTGCTACGACAACCAGGCCTACATGAACACGGGGGTGCAGCGCAGTTCGGCCACGCCGCCGGCGGCGCGCACTGCGACGACGATGCCGGTGGGCGTCACGCCCGGCGCGCCGTTCGGCCAGGGCAAGGATCTGCCGCTGATCGCGATGGCGCACGAGATCCCGTATGTCGCCACCGCGACGGTGGCCGACCTGCACGACCTCGAGGCCAAGGTCGAACGCGCGATGACCTTCCGCGGCGCACGCTACCTGCATGTGCTGGTGCCGTGCCCGCTCGGCTGGGGCTCGGCCTCGCATGACACGATCCGGCTGGCGCGGCTGGCGCGCGAGACCGGCCTGTTCCCGGTCTACGAGGCTGAGCACGGCGCCGTCACTGCGGTGTCGAAGATCAGGCACCGGGTGCCGGTCGAGGAATACCTGCGGCCGCAACGGCGCTTTGCGCACCTGTTCAGCGGCGCCGGGCGGCCCGACATGGTGCAGCAGATCCAGGCGCGGGCCGACCACAACATTCAGCGCTTCGAGCTGCTCGACGAGGTAACCGCCTGATGGACAAGCCCTTTGCGATCACCCTGGATGTCGGCTCGTCGCTGGCCAACCATACCGGCTCGTGGCGCACCAAACGACCGGTGTATGTCGACAGGCTGCCGCCCTGCAATGCCCAATGCCCGGCGGGCGAGGACATCCAGGGCTGGCTCTACCACGCCGAGGGCGGCGACTACCAATCGGCGTGGCGTCACCTGACGCGCGACAACCCGTTCCCGGCCATCATGGGGCGCGTGTGCTACCACTCGTGCGAGGGCGCGTGCAACCGCGGCCGGCTCGACGCTGCGGTGGGCATCAACTCGGTCGAACGCTTTCTGGGCGACGAGGCGCTCGCGCTCGGCTGGCGCTTCGACACGCCACCGGCCGACAGCGGCAAGCATGTGCTGATCGTCGGCGCCGGCCCGTCGGGAATGTCGGCGGCCTACCATCTGCGCCGCCGCGGCCACCGCGTCAGCGTCTTCGAGGCCGGGCCGCTGGTGGGCGGAATGATGCGCTTCGGCATCCCCAAGTACCGGTTGCCGCGCGACGTGCTCGACGCCGAGATGCAGCGCATCGTCGACATGGGGGTGACGTTGCACTTGAACACCAAGGTCACCGACCTGGCGCGAACGATGCGGGATGGTGGTTTCGACGCCGCCTTCCTCGCCGTCGGCGCGCATATCGCCAAGCGCGCCTTCATCCCGGCCAAGGACTCGTCGCGCATCCTCGATGCGGTGCAGGTGCTGCGCTCGATGGAGGGTGCCGAGCAGCCGATGCTCGGCCGCCGCGTCGTCGTCTACGGCGGCGGCAACACCGCGATCGACGTCGCACGCACCGCCAAGCGGCTCGGTGCCACCGAGGCCATCATCGTCTACCGGCGCACGCGCGAGAAGATGCCGGCGCACGACTTCGAGGTCGAGGAGGCGCTGCAGGAAGGCGTGATGGTCAAGTGGCTGTCGACCATCAGCCGCGCCGGCGAAGGCGCCTTGACGATCGAGAAGATGACGCTCGACGAGAAGGGCTTCCCGCAGTCGACCGGCGAGTTCGAGACGCTTGAGGCCGACTCGCTGGTACTTGCGCTCGGGCAGGACGTCGACTTGTCGCTGCTCGACGGCGTGCCCGGCCTGGTCCTGAAGGACGGCGTCGTGCAGGTCGATCCGGCGACGATGATGACCGGCCACCCGGGGCTCTTCGCCGGCGGCGACATGGTGCCCGCCGAGCGCAACGTCACGGTGGCCATCGGTCACGGCAAGAAGGCCGCGCGCCACATCGACGCCTGGCTGCGCGGCGCGAGCGTCGATGCCGCGCCCAAGCACGCCAGCGCGAGTTTCGAGCGACTGAACCCGTGGTACTACAGCGATGCGCCCAAGACGGTGCGCCCGCAACTCGACATCGCGCGGCGCACCAGCAGCTTCGACGAGGTGCAGGGCGGCCTGACCGAGGACAACGCGCTGTTCGAGGCACGCCGTTGCCTGAGCTGCGGCAACTGCTTCGAGTGCGACAACTGCTACGGCGTGTGTCCCGACAACGCGGTGATCAAGCTCGGGCCAGGCGAGCGCTTCCGCATCAACCTCGACTACTGCAAGGGCTGCGGCATCTGCGCCGCCGAATGCCCGTGCGGCGCGATCGAGATGGTGGCCGAAGACATCTGAGCACGCCGGCGACCTGTGCCCTTGGAGCCGCCGACTGCCGATTTCTGGCGTGAGTGGGTCGTGCGCAACAGGCCGGCTGGCCGCCGCGCGTGACGTTTGTCGCATCCAACCTACAGCAGAGCCAATTGATGGGGATAAACACCCTATCTGGGGGAAGCCAAGCTCGTGCCCATGCCGAAGAATCTGCCACATGAAGGCGCGGCATCCTGCCGCCGCGGGCGTGACCCGCGGTGCACGGGCTGCCGCCAGGAGAAACCGCCATGCCGCAGACCTTCAACGTCGGCTCACGCTCGCTGTTCGTGACCATCACGGCCTGGGTGTTCATCACGCTCGGGCTGCTCGCCTCGATGTCGGCACTGGTGCAGAACGCCGCAGTGGCGGCGTTGCCGGTCGGGCTGGCGCTGCACGGCGCGGTCACGCCGGTGGTCACCGGCTGGCTGCTCGCCTATCTACCCTGGGTGGTCGGCGCCGCACTGGTGCTGTCGGTCGCAACCCTGGCCACGGCGATCGGCCTGCTGCTGCGCCTGGAATGGGCGCGCCGTGTCTTCATTGGCTTGCTGCTGGTGGCCGTCGCCGTCAACTTGGCCGGGCTGTGGCTGCAGCAGGAGTTCGTGCTGTCGCTGGTCGATGCGACGCTGGGCCGCGCCGCGATGCCGCCACGTGTCGCCGGCGTGTTCGGCGGCTTCGTCGTCGCCGCGCGGGCGATGGCAGGCGTCTTCACACTCGGTGCGTGCCTGACGCTGGGCTGGATCATCCGCCGATTGATGTCGCCGGCGATCCGGCAGGAGTTCGCCTGATCGTGCCCTGACCGGCGCGGCTGGTGCGCACCCCGTGCGCAAAGCCGAGCGAGGCGCCGCGCCCGACCGGGCGCTGGCACAAGCGTTGCCTACAATCCGGGCGATACGCCCATCGCATGTCGAGTGGAACCTCGGTCGGCGCGGCGACTCACAGCACACTCGATGCCCATCCGACGACGACGCTTCAACGCCGCACTGGCCGGCGGTCTGACACTGTCGGCGCTGCCGAGCGCACGCGCCCAGTTCCGCGTCGAGATCGGTGGTATCGGCGGCACGCAGCTGCCGGTGGCGGTGACCCAATTCAGGGACGAAGACCGCAGCGGCCAGCCGATCGCGGCCATCGTGCGCGCCGATCTCGAGCGCAGCGGCGCGTTCCGCAGCGTCGACTCGAGCGGCACGCTCGACGAGCGCAGCGCTCCTGCCTACCCTGACTGGCGCGGCCGGGGTGCCGATGCGCTGGTGGCGGGCTCGGCGGCCCGGCTTGCCGATGGCCGCATCGACGTGCGCTTCAAGCTCTGGGACGTGGTCAAGGGCCAGGACTTGCTGGGCCAGGCGCTGGCTGTGCCGGCGGCGGACCTCCGGCTGGCCGCGCACCGCATCGCCGACGCGGTGCACGAGAAGCTCACCGGCGAGCGCGGCGTCAACGCCACGCGCATCGCGTACGTGACCCGTGCGGCGCATCGCTACACCTTGCGCATCACGGACGCCGACGGCGAGGGCGGCCAGGTCGCGCTGGCCAGTCCGCAGCCGATCATCTCGCCGTCCTGGTCGCCCGATGGCCGGATGCTGGCCTATGTGTCCTTCGAGAGCGGCAAGGCGGTCGTGATGCTGCAGGATGTGCTGAGCGGCCAGCGTCGATCGGTGGCGAGCTTTCGCGGCTCGAACAGCGCACCGGCGTGGTCGCCCGACGGGCGCCGGCTGGTCGTCACGTTGACGCGCGACGGCGTCTCGCAGCTTTACTCGTTGGACCTCGACGGCGGCAACCTCAGGCGCCTGACGAACAGCAGTTCGATCGATACCGAGGCGGTCTTCGCGCCCGATGGCCAGAGCCTGTACTTCGTCAGCGACCGTGGCGGCGGTCCGCAGGTCTATCGTCTGCCTGTGGCTGGTGGCAGCGCCGAGCGGGTCACCTTCAGTGGTGCCTACAACATCAGCCCGGCGATCAGCCCTGACGGCCGCACGCTCGCTTACGTGGCACGCAACGGCGGTGCGTTCCGCGTCATGACGATGACGCTCGACGGCGGCACCGCGCTGTCGGTCACGGATACCAACGACGACGAGCGTCCCAGCTTCGCACCGAACGGCCGGCTCATCATCTACGCCACGCGCGCGCAGGGTCGCGACGTGCTGATGACCACCACCGTGGATGGCAGGATCCGCACGCGCTTGCTGTCCTCGGGCATCGACGTGCGCGAACCGGCCTGGGGGCCGTGGGGAAATTTCGCGCGCTGAGCACTGGCGCGATTGCCGGCCGATCAGCCGGTCGCATGCCGTGCGCGAGTCGGGTGGCGCCCGCGCGGCGCAAGTTCAACCGTAACGGAGGAAGACGAGATGACGCTTGGAATTCGTACGATCGGCTGGTTCACGGCGCTCGCTGCAGCACTGCTGTTGGCCGGGTGCGGCTCGACCGTCAAGCTCGACGAGACTCCTGTCGAGACGCGCACGCCAACGCCGGTGAGTACTGCCGGCAGTGGCACTGGCGCGGACTCGTCGTCGGCCAGCGGCAGTGGCGCGCCGCAGTCGCAGGTCGCCACCGTCGACCTCGACAAATCGGCTGGCGGCGCAGCGACGAGCCAGGCGCTGGGTCGGGTCGTCTACTTCGACTTCGACAGTTTCGAGGTCAAGGACGAGTTCCGCGGCCTGATCGATGCGCATGCCAAGGCGCTGGCTGCGAACAAGGGCAAGCGCCTGGTCGTGGAAGGTCACACCGACGAACGTGGCGGCAGCGAGTACAACTTGGCGTTGGGCCAGAAGCGCGCCGAGGCGGTGGTCAAGTCGCTCGAGTTGCTGGGCGCCGCGCCGAGTCAGCTCGAGGCGGTGAGCTTCGGCAAGGAGCGTCCGGCGGCCGAGGGTCACGACGAGGCAGCATGGTCCCGCAACCGGCGTGCCGAGCTGAAGGACCGTTGAGATGGCGATCGAATTCAGTTCCCGACGCGGCATCGTCCGGCCAGCGACCCGATGGCTCGTCGCCAGCACCCTGGCGCTGGCGGCGGGCGGCGCCAGCGCCGGGCTGTTCGACGACGAGGAGGCGCGGCGCGCGATTCTCGACCTGCGCGCGCGCATCCAGGCTGTCGACGATGCGGCCAAGACGCGTGGTGGCGAGCTCGCTGCCGCGAACGCGCAGCTGCTCGAGCAATTGCAGCAATTGCGGCGCAGCCTGCTCGAGCTCAACACCCAGCTCGAGGCCCAGCGCGCCGAGGCGGCGCGGTTGCGCGGCACGCAGGAACAACTCGCCAAGGACGTGGCCGAACTCCAGCGCCAACAGAAGGACGTGGTGCAGGGCGTCGAGGAGCGATTGCACAAGCTCGAGCCGCAGAAGGTGACGGTGGATGGCAAGGAGTTCCTGGTCGACCCCGACGAGCGCAAGGCCTACGACAGCGCGATGCTCGTGCTGCGTGCCGGCGACTTCGACAAGGCTGCCGCTGCACTCGACACCTTCGTCCGGCGTTACCCGGCCAGCGGCTACATCGACTCGGCACGCTTCTGGCTCGGCAATGCGCTGTACGGCAAGAAGGACTACAAGGAGGCCATCGTCGCGTTCAGGTCGATGGTCGCCGCGGCGCCCGATCACCCGCGTGCCGCCGAGGCGCTGCTGGCCGTGGCGAACTGCCAGATCGAAACGAAGGACGTGCGCGGCGCGCGCAAGACGCTCGACGAGTTGCTGAAGACCTATCCCAGATCGGAAGCCGCGGCCGCAGCCAGGGAGCGGCGCGCGGCGCTCAAGGGCTGAGCGGGCCAGCGCCCGTCGGGTGCGCGCATCGATGGACGACGTCGACCTCGAGCGCCGTTTCGGCGCGCTGCGCAGACTCTACGGCGATGCGGGATACGCTCGACTGCGCTCGGCCCGGGTCGCCGTCGTCGGCCTCGGCGGTGTCGGCTCCTGGGCCGTCGAGGCGCTGGCGCGCAGCGGCGTGGGCAGCCTGGTGCTGATCGACCTCGATCACGTCGCCGAGTCCAACATCAATCGCCAGGTACAGGCGCTGGGCGCGACTCTCGGAATGGCCAAGGCAGAGGCACTGCGCCAGCGCATCGCCGACATCCACCCAGGCTGCGTCGTCGACTCGATCGAGGAATTCGTCAGTTCGGGGAATTGGCCGACGCTGTTGCCCGGGCGCGTCGATGCGTTGATCGATGCCTGCGACCAGACCGGCGCCAAGCTGGCGCTGGCGGCGTGGGCGCTGAAGTCGGGCACCCCCTTCATCTGCGCTGGTGCCGCCGGTGGCAAACAATGGGCCCAGCGGGTCGAGGTGGCCGAGCTGGCCGAGGTCACGCACGACCCGTTGCTGGCGTCGCTGCGCCAGCGCCTGCGCAGGCTCGGTGCGCCGCGCCACGGCGCGATCGGCGTGCGCTGCGTGTTCTCGCGCGAGAGCGTGGCCTCACCGGCAAGCGTCTGCGGTACCGAGGCCAATGGTGACGGCAGCCTCAATTGCCACGGCTATGGCTCGAGCGTGGCCGTCACTGCGACCTTCGGGATGGTTGCTGCGGGCGAGGTGCTGGGCATGCTGGTCGCGCCGCCAGCGCATGGCGGCTGAGGATCCAAGGGG
>JBBIPS010000077.1:0-10800 GCA_037442725.1 Burkholderiales bacterium
CCCCAACGGCGCCGGCAAGACGACGACGCTGCGCATGGTGGCGGCGCTCGTCGCGCCCGATGCCGGGCGGATCAGCGTCGACGGCATCGACGTGGCGCGCGCGCCGCGTCAGGCGCTGGCGCGCATGGGCGTGCTGTCGGACGCGCGCGGGCTGTACCCGCGGCTGACGGCGCGCGAGAACATCGTCTACTACGGCCGGCTGCACGGACTGTCGATCGACGCAGCGCAGGCGCGCACCGGGCAACTCGCCGCGATGCTCGAGATGGCGCACCTGCTCGACCGCCGCAGCGAGGGCTTCAGCCAGGGCGAGCGCATGAAGACGGCGCTGGCGCGCGCGCTGGTGCACGATCCGTCGCACATCATCCTCGACGAGCCGACGAACGGCCTGGACGTGCTGGCCACGCGCTCGCTGCGCGAGGCGCTGCGCACGCTGCGCGACGAACAGCGCAAGTGCATCGTCTTCTCGACCCACATCATGCAGGAGGTGGAGCGGCTCTGCGACCGCGTCGTCGTGATCGCGCAGGGCCGCGCGGTGGCCGAGGGCACCGTCGACGAGCTGCTGCAGCGCACGGGGCGCAGCGACTTCGAGGCCTGCTTCGTCGAGCTTGCCTTTGCTGGCGCCGGCGAGACGCCACAGCCGGCGCCGTCGCGATGAAGCTGGCCTGGATCGTCTTCCGCAAGGAGTTGCGCGACGCCTTGCGCGACCGGCGCACCTTGCTCATGGTGCTGCTGTCGTCGGTGGCGATCGGGCCGCTGGTGCTGGTGGCGCTGTCGATGCTGGTGGCCGACATCGAACAGCGCGCCGAGGCGCGCGAGGTGTACGTCGTCGGCATCGAACACGCGCCGACGCTGCGCAACTACTTCGAACGCCAGACACGCATCGTCAAGCCTGCGCCGGCTGACTATGAACGCGCGCTGGCCGCGCGCAGCTTCGGCGACCCGGTGCTGGTGGTCGGCCCCGGATTCGAGCGCGATCTGGCGCGCGGCGTGGCGCCGCTCGTCGAAGTGGTGAGCTCGAGCGCCAACACCCGCTCGCAGGCCGGCGTGGCGCGGTTGTCGCGCCTGTTGCAGGGCTTCGGCCAGGAGCAGGCGACGCTTAGGCTGGCGCTGCGCGGCGTCGCGCCGGCGTTGCTGCAGGCGGTGCAGGTGGAGGAGCGCGACCTGGCCGACCCACGCGCGCGCGCCGCCCAACTCACCGGCATGCTGCCCTTCTTCGTGCTGATGGCGGTGCTCTACGGAGCGCTGAATGCGGCGCTCGACACGACCGCCGGCGAGCGCGAACGCGGCTCGCTCGAGCCGCTGCTGATGAACCCGGCGCCACGCGCCGCGCTGGTGCTCGGCAAGTGGGCGGCGGTGGCCAGCGTGGCGATGCTGATCGCGCTGTTGTCGTGCCTGAGCTTCCTGCCGGCGCAGTGGTTGCTGAGGAGCGAGACGTTGGCGGCGATGTTCCAGTTCGGCTGGCGCGAAGCGGCACTGTTTCTCGCGTTGCTGTTGCCGCTGGCCGCGCTGCTGGCCGCGCTGCTGATGGCAGTGGCGATCCGCTGCCGCAGCGTCAAGGAGGCGCAGGCCAACAATACCGTGGTGGTGCTGGCGGTGTCGCTGCTGCCGCTGATCACGCTGCTGAACCAGGAGGGCGAACGCCCGTGGCACCTGTGGCTCCCGGTGCTGGCGCAGGTCACGCTGATGGGGCGTGTGCTCAAGGGCGAGGCGATGGGCGCTGCCGACCTGTTGCTGCCGCTGGTCGTGGCGCTGTCGCTGACGCTGCTGTGCGTGGCGTTCGTCGCCCGACAACTCCAGGGCGCGGCCGCACGATGAAGCCACGGCGCGGTCGTGCGCGGCTTCACTGGGCTCGCCTGGGTCGAGTCGCCCGGGCGGCCGACGAGGCGGCCTGGGCCGCGTGCGCTGGACATCCCTGCCGATTCGCGCGCCCCGGCAACGACACGGCGTGATGCGCGCCGCCAAGGCCGGCGACCCGGCGTCAGTTCGCGACAGCCGTCAGCGCACGCTCGACCTCGCACTGCCAGGGCAACGCGTGGACCATCTCGTTGAGATGCCTGGCCGCTTCGAAGGCCGTCAGCACCTCGCCCTCGGGGCCGAGCAGGCGCAGGTTGGTGATCACCGCCATCGGATCGGCCATCGCGACGATGCCGCGCGAGAGGTGAATCCAGTCCCACGCCATCCCCGCTTCGCCGTCCTCCGAAACGCAAGCCCAGATCGTTTGCCCGGCAGTGCGCGAGACGCTGTCGCCGGGATTTGTGACATGTGTCCCGAGGTGTTGCAAATGCAATGGGGCCTTGCTACCGACCTGCCACGATAATGGCGGCCAGGCGCGCAGGGTCCACGAAGGGCAGACCTGGTGTGATGGGTGCATGATGAGCGGCCGTGTGTTCTGGCGATGAACGCAAGTGTTCGGCACCCGTGGTCGAATTGAAAACTGTAAGCCCTGTCAGGTCGCGCCAGCGAATCCGGACAAGCGCTGAATAGTTCACATGCTGCAGGCTGGTTACGCGTCCGTACTGCAATCCCGGAGTCGGGAAGACTTTCGGGATGAGATCGTGCGCTTCGCGCAGCGCCTTGGATTCAGAACCGTGATGGCGCTTGCTGTCGTGGACCTTGGCGTCGGAAGGTCGGAGTTCGTCAAGGTCGGTAGCGCGCCCGAAGGCTACGAAGAAGCCATGGATGACGTAGCGAGCGGTCGCAGGGATCCGGTGATGCAGCATTGCCGCCGACAGAGCGTGCCGATCATCTGGGACCAGGACACCTACACCAGCCAGGGGCTGGGCGACCTGTGGGAAGAGCAGGCGCGATTCGGCTTCTGCACCGGCATCGCGATGGCGCTGCACCTGCCCGAGGGTCGCCATTTCGCCCTCGGTGTCGAGCGCGACCAGCCGCTGCCGACCGACCGCACGGAATTGACGCGACTGGTGGCCGATCTGCAGCTTTTCGCCGTGCATGCCCAGGAGGCGGCGATGCGAGTGCTGACACCTGCACCGCTGCTGCTTGAGCACCCTGCGCTGACGCCGCGCGAACTCGAGGTGCTGCGCTGGACGATGGAAGGAAAGACAGCCTGGGAGGTTGGCGCCATCCTCGGCATCACCGAACGCACGGTCGTACTGCATGTGACCAATGCGATGCACAAACTGGGCTGCTCGAACAAGCACCTGGCGGTGCTCAAGGCGCTTCGCCTCGGGCTGATCCATTGAACAGCGGGTAAAAGACCCTACTTCTCCGGACCTGTAAGACTTGACACTACCGCATGGCGATATGCGCTGGTGAAATAGTTCACAAGCGCTAAGACAAGCGTGTCAATCCCTACACAGGAGAAGCCCCATGCAAGCCGTCACGATGTTGCCCCGTGCCACTTGGTAAATCCATCCCCTAGATATAGGGGTTCGGCACCGCCGCAAGGCTGAGTCGACAGATACAACGGCCCGGAATCCCCGGGCCGTTGTCGTTTCTGCGTAACCAATTCAGAAACAGCGAGCGCTCGCTCACGTGCTTTTCATCGGGCAGGTACTCAACCCGAGAATCGAGTACAGCGGACAGACGCTGAAGGCGCCGGTGAGCAGCGCCACCAGCCCGATCCAACCCCAGGCGCCGATCTGGCCGCCCAGGGTCAGAGCGATCAGGACCAGGCCCGCCACGATGCGCAAGATGCGGTCGATACGACCGACGTTCGATTTCATGCCGTTCACTCCGGTGTGCAGGTCGGACCCGCCGACGACAGCGCGATGGTGTCCGAAGCGAGGGCGTGCGGTCTGTGACCTCGGTCACCGAGTCCATCCGCCCTGCGCGTGAGAGTCAGATTCGCGTCTGGCATGGGCTACCGGCTCATGGCCGTGCGACGGCGTCATGGCCCGGGCTGCGAGTGCATCTGCGGTGCCCTCAGGACGATGGGGTCATGCCGTCTGCGGGCGGTCGGGCCCGACCCGACGCAGCAGCGCGCAGCGCGGCGGGATCACGGATTTCGATGCGCTCGCGTCCGGCAACGATCCATCCGGCGCGTTCGAAGCGCCCGAGCAGGCGGCTGATGATTTCGCGCACCGTACCCAGTTCGTCGGCCAGCGCCTGGTGCGTTCCGAGTCGTACCGCGCCGTGCCCGAGCAGCGCCGCGGCCAGCCGTTGGTCGAGGCGCTGGAACGTGACCGCATCGACCAGCGCCATCAGGTCTGCCAGTCGGTCGGCAAAGATGCCGAAGACGTAGCGGCGGAAGGGCTCGTGCGCTGTCCAGCGCTCGAAGGCAGGCGCGGACAAGACCACGAGTTCGCTCGTCACCATCGCCGTGGCGTGGGCCATCAGCAGCGCATGGCCGAACAGGCAGGAGGTCGACGCCACGCACAGCTCACCCGGCGTCACGCGGTAAAGCTCCAGCGACCGGCCGTGCGGCGTGCCACGGGCCACCCGCAACTCGCCAGACAGCACCATCGGGAAGCCGCGGCAAGGCGCGCCCTCCTCGAACAGCAACAGCCCTGGCGGAGCGATCAGCAGCGTCGCGTCATGGTCGAGGGTCGACTCGAGCAGTTCGACGGGCAACTCATCGAGTGCCGGATAGAGCGTGCACAAGCGCTCGATGACCTGTTTCCGATGGGCCATGAAGGGCGGCTCCCAGCCAGACAGTGTGCAGTCTACGGCGCGTCCGGCGCGGGGCCATGCGACGCCTCGGCGAGGACGAACGGCGCCGAACGTCGCGCCGGCGCGTGCCGGATCCGGATCCCGACCCCTCGCAGGGTATCGCGTCGATGCTCCGGCACGAGCCGCGGCCGGCCTGCAACGGGCAGGAAGACCTTGGCGCCTGCGGGCATCGGCGCAGGCGCGGCACCGCCCCTGCCGATGACTTTCTACAATCCGGCATTGCCAACCCGGCGCCACCCGTTGCGCGCCCCTGCTGCGTGCTGCACCCCCAAGCATTCGATGTGATCGTCGTCGGCGGTGGCCATGCCGGCACCGAGGCCGCGCTGGCCGCGGCGCGCATGGGCTGCGTGACGCTGCTGCTGAGCCACAGCATCGAGACGCTCGGGCAGATGAGCTGCAACCCATCGATCGGTGGCATCGGCAAGGGGCATCTGGTCAAGGAGGTCGACGCATTGGGTGGCGCGATGGCCGCTGCCACCGACGAGGCCGGGATCCAGTTCCGCATCCTGAATTCGTCCAAGGGGCCGGCTGTGCGTGCAACGCGCGCGCAGGCCGACCGGGTGCTGTACCGGGCGGCGATCCGTCGGCGACTCGAGAACCAGCCGAACCTGTGGCTGTTCCAGCAGGCTGTCGACGACCTGATGGTCGAGGGCGGGCGTGTGGTCGGCGCCGTGACCCAGGCCGGGATCCGCTTCCGCAGCCGAACCGTCGTGCTGACGGCTGGGACTTTTCTCGGTGGCCGCATCCACGTGGGCCTGCAAAGCTACGGCGCCGGACGCGCCGGTGATCCACCGGCGCTGACATTGTCGGCGCGGCTCAAGGAGCTGAAACTTCCGCAGGGACGATTGAAGACCGGCACGCCGCCGCGCATCGACGGCCGCAGCATCGATTTCGCTCGCTTGACCGAGCAGCCTGGCGATCCGGACCCGGTGCCGGTGTTCAGCTTCATGGGCGAAGCCTCGCAGCATCCGCGCCAGGTGTCGTGCTGGATCACCCACACCAACGCGCGCACGCACGAGATCATCCGCTCGGGCTTCGACCGCAGCCCCATGTTCACCGGCGTCATCGAGGGTGTCGGGCCGCGCTACTGCCCGAGCATCGAGGACAAGGTCAACCGCTTCGCCGACAAGGACTCGCACCAGGTCTTTCTCGAGCCCGAGGGACTGACGACAAACGAGTTCTACCCCAACGGCATCTCGACCTCGCTGCCGTTCGACGTCCAGCTTGCCGCCGTGCAGTCGATGCCGGGCCTCGAACACGCGCATATCCTGCGCCCGGGCTATGCGATCGAGTACGACTACTTCGATCCACGCGGGCTGCGTCCCAGCTTCGAGACGCGCTCGATCGGGGGCCTGTTCTTCGCCGGCCAGATCAACGGCACGACGGGATATGAAGAAGCAGCGGCCCAGGGTCTCTTTGCGGGAGCCAACGCGGCGTTGCAGGCACAGGGTCGCGCGCCGCTCACGCTGCGACGCGACCAGGCCTACCTCGGCGTCCTGGTCGACGACCTGATCACCAAGGGCGTCAATGAACCGTACCGGATGTTCACCAGCCGTGCTGAACACCGGTTGCAACTGCGCGAAGACAACGCCGATGATCGGCTGACGGCTCTCGGGCGCGATCTCGGTCTTGTCGACGACGCACGCTGGGCGGCATTCAGCCGCAAACGCGATGCGATCGCCCGCGAATCAGAGCGATTGAAGTCGACCTGGGTGCATCCGGGCGTGCTGCCGGCGAGCGCCGCAGAGCGCCTGCTCGGCAAGGCGATCGACCACGAGTACAGCCTTGCCGACTTGTTGCGCCGACCCGGTATCGGCTTCGATGCCGTGGCCGAGATCGGCCGAACGGCGCACCTGGACAAGACGGTTTCACGTGAAACACTCGTCGCGGAACTGGGTGCTGCGCTGGCCCACGCGGTGATCGAGCAGCTGGAGATTGCCGCCAGGTATGCCGGCTACATCGACAGGCAACGCAACGACGTCGAGCGCGCTGCCCACTTCGAGCATCTCCGTTTGCCCGCTGACCTGGACTACGGCGCGGTCACCGCCCTCAGCTTCGAAGTGCGCCAGACGCTGAACCGACACCGGCCTGAGACGCTGGGCCAAGCCTCGCGCATCTCCGGTGTCACGCCGGCGGCGATATCGCTGCTGCTGGTCCACCTGAAGCGCGGGCGCATGCGGGGCCCTGCCGACCCGACCCTGGCCGAGCCGGGTGGCGCGCCTCCTGCAGGACCGGCCTGACCGTGCCGGCGGACCGCGATCCGGCGGTTGGCACCACCGAGGACGCGCGACGCGCGCGCCTGATCGATGTCGGCGCGGCACTCGGGCTGGCAATGGCCGCAGCGCAGGCCGACCGATTGATGGCCTACCTGAACCTGTTGCAGCGCTGGAACAAGGTCTACAACCTGACCGCGGTGCGCGACCCCGACGCGATGCTGAGCCAGCATCTGCTCGACTGCCTGGCCGCGCTGCCCGCCCTGCAACGTCACGCGGCCGGCCGACGGCTGCGCATCCTCGACGTCGGCAGCGGTGGTGGATTGCCCGGCGTCGTGCTGGCAGCCATGCGCGTCGACTGGCAGGTCACCTGCGTCGATGCCGTCGCCAAGAAAGCCGGCTTCGTGCGCCAGGTGGCAGGCGAACTCGCGCTGCCAAACCTGCACGCGCTGCATGCCCGGGTCGAAGCCGTCGCCGGCCGCATGACGTTCGACCTGGTCATCGCACGCGCCTTCGCCTCGCTTGCCGACATCGTGCGCCTGACGCGGGGGGCGCTGGCGCCAGGGGGCGTTTGGGTCGCGATGAAGGGTCAACGCCCCGATGCCGAGATCGCGGCGCTGCCTGCCGAAACCGAAGTGTTTCACGTGGAACCTGTGCGGGTTCCGGGTCTGGATGCCCAGCGTTGCCTCGTCTGGCTGCGATCACGCCGGGCCGGCTGATATCTCGGCGCCGACGCCACCAGCGGCGATACTCGCAGCATGGGCAAAGTCTTCTGCATCGCCAACCAGAAGGGTGGCGTCGGCAAGACCACCACCACCGTCAATCTGGCCGCCGGCCTGGCAAGCGTGGCGCAACGCGTGCTGGTCGTCGATCTCGACCCGCAGGGCAACGCGACGATGGGCTCGGGGATCGACAAGCGGGCCATGGCGCTGTCGGTCTACGACGTCCTGCTCGAGTCGGCCAGCATCGCCGAGGCGCGCCTGCACTCCGACAAGGGCGGCTACGACGTGCTCGGTGCCAACCGCGAACTCGCCGGCGCCGAAGTCGAACTCGTCGCACTCGAGCGCCGCAACGAGCGCCTGCGCAAGGCACTGGAGTCGACGCGGGCGGACTACGACTTCGTGCTCATCGACTGCCCGCCGTCACTGAGCCTGCTCACGCTCAACGGGTTGTGCAGCGCGCACGGCGTGATCGTGCCGATGCAATGCGAGTACTTCGCGCTCGAAGGCCTGTCGGACCTGGTCAACTCGATCAGGCAGGTGCATGCCAACCTGAACCGCGACCTGCAGATCATCGGCCTGCTGCGCGTCATGTTCGATCCGCGCATCACGTTGCAGCAGCAGGTCAGCGAGCAGTTGAAGTCGCACTTCGGCGACAAGGTCTTCAACGCGGTGGTGCCGCGCAATGTGCGCCTGGCCGAAGCGCCGAGCTACGGCCAACCCGGCGTGGTGTTCGATCCGTCGTCCAAGGGCGCGCTGGCGTACGTGGAGTTCGCCCGCGAGCTGGTGCGGCGGGTCGGTGCGATGTGACACGGCGCCGGCGCCCGAAGCGCTGCGGTCGGGCATCACGGATCGAGCGCGGTGCGGCATGGCTCGCGAAGGCCGGCCGCGATCCGCCGCATCCAGGTGGACTGACCGCGCACCGTCACGCGGCGCTGCGTCAATCGCCTTCGGCCACCAGCGCCGCGATCGCGGCTCCCAGCACCAGGTCGTCCGCGGCACCGAAGACGTGACAGCGCAGATCGCCCTGGCGATCGATCAGCAGCAGGCTCGGCGTGCCTTGCATCGCGTAGGCGCGCATCGTCACCGGGACCGGGTCCTGCGCGTCGTCGCTCGGCGCGTCGACGCCGACGGCAAACCCGATCCGGTATTCGTGCAGGAACGCGTGCAGCGACACCGGCGTCATCGCCGCGTGATGCTCGAACACCGTGTGCAGGCCGATCACCACGACGTCGCGCGCAGCGAATGTGGCCGCGACGCGCTGCGCCTGCGGCAGGCCGTGCCGGACGCACGCCGGGCACAGCATCTGGAAGGCGTGCAGCACGACGATGCGGCCGCGCAGATCGGCCAGTTGCAGCGCGGCTTCGGTGTTGAACCACTCGCGCGTCGTCCATCGCGGCGCCGGCCGCCCGGGCGCATCGATGCCGAAGCGGGTCGACGCCGCCGCAGCGCACGGCGTGGCGGCAGGCGAACGGTCAGGGTCTGAGGCTCGAGAAGACGTAGCCATGGTCCTGGCGCGCGGTGTGGCACTGAAAGCACGCCGTCGCGGCGTTCGCGCCGACGGCGCGCTCGGTCGTCGAGTCGCCCTTGAAGCCCTCGAACCCCCAACCGCCGGTGGCCGCGTACCGCCGCGAGTCCCGGTGCATCACGCCGAGCACCTTGCGCGCACCCTCCTGCACCGCATGGTCGGCCGACTTCGCTTCCAGCAGATCGAAGACGATCACCGCGCCGTCGGCGAACACGCCGCTGTGGTAGCCCTGCTCGGCCTTCGGGTTGGCGTAGAGATGATGGAGGCCGCCGAACGCGTCGTACAACGCATGGCCCGGCTCGATGAGCATGGTCTTGACGTGGGTCCACTGACGGAAGCCGTGCGGATACGGCACCGACGCGTCGGCGGCGGCCGACAGCGGCAGCGTCAGCGCAAGGCAGGCGGCGAGAACAGGCATGCGGCGCATCGTGCACTCCTACAATTTCAGTCCTGACGGCGCGCATTCGAGCATGCCGGCGCGGGCCTGAAAAGCAGGCACGAAACGGTGCCCCGGGCACTTCCAGGTATCGAATGACGAAACCAGACAGCCCCCTGAGGTCGACGTCGCCCAGCGTGTCGCGCATGGTCGAGGACATCGTCGGCTGCAAGTGGTCGCTCGCAGTGCTGGCCGCGCTGCGCCACGGCGTGTGCCGCCCGGGCGCGCTCGAGCACACCATCGACGGGCTGTCGAAGAAGGTGCTGAACGAACGGCTGGCCAAGCTGGTGCGCTTGGGCATCCTCGACAAGCAGATCTACGCCGAGGTGCCGCCGCGCGTCGAGTACCGCTTCACCGCGTTCGGCCACCGGTTCTGCGGCCTGCTCGACGGCATCGCCGAGCTGCAGCGCGAGCTCGAACGGTCGGCGCGACCGGGGCCGCCACAGCCCTGAGCCGCGGCGCGCCCGCGCCGGATTGGTCAGGTCCTAACTCGACATCAACGCGGCCAGAGCGCCCACAGCCACAGCGGCTGCTGCATGCGGCCGGCAGCCCGCTCGGCCGCCTCGCCGCTGCCCCAGAAGTAGTCGATGCGCACCGCGCCGGTGATCGCGCTGCCGCTGTCCAGCGCCACGACCAGGCGGCGCAGCGGCGTGGCCGACAGCGGCTCGCTGGTGGCCAGCCACAGCGGCGTGCCGTAGGGCACCGCCAGCGGGTCCACCGCCACCGAGCGGCCGGCGGTCAGCGGCACGCCCTGCGCACCGCGCGGCCCCTGTGCGGCGTCGGCCAGAGGCTCCTCGCGGAAGAAGACGACGCGCGGATTGCTCCACAGCATGGCGGCGAGCCGCTCGGGCCGGGCGCGACGCGCCCAGTCGCGGATCGCCGGCCACGACGCCTGGCCCGGCCGCAACTCGCCCTGCTCGATCAGCCAGCGCCCGACCGAGCGGTAAGGCTGGTCGTTGTGGCCGGCGTAGGCCAGCCGCACAGTGCGCTCGGTGCCGTCGTCCTCGGTGATGCGCAGCCGCCCCGAGCCCTGCACCTGCAGCAGCAGCGCGTCGAGCGGGCTGGCGACGAAGGCGATCTCCTGGCCGCGCAGGCCGGCACGCGCGGCCGGCAGCGTGTCAAGCTGCTGGCGCGTCCAGTACGGCCTGCGCTGCGCGAGGTCGGCCGCTATTCGTCGGTGCTCGGACTCATGGCGATCTTCGTGCTCGCGACCTTCGCCAACCGGGTCGCCGAGATTACCTGGGTGCTGTTCACCTCTTACCGCTTCCACTG
>JBBIPS010000078.1:0-10730 GCA_037442725.1 Burkholderiales bacterium
CCGCGCATGCCAGCGCGAAGGCGCCGGCCGCGCACCGATCGGCAGGCGCGGCCGCCTACACTTCCCGTCCATGAGCACCGACACGCCCGCGCCGACTTCCGCGCCGATGCGCGTGCCGATCGCGCTCGGCGCGCGCAGCTACGACATTCTGATCGGCAGCGGCACGCTCGATGATCCCGACTCGTGGGACGGCCTGCCGGAGGCAGCCGATGCGCTGGTCGTCAGCAACACGACGGTGGCGCCGCTCCACGCGGCGCGGCTGGTCGCGCAACTGGCGCGCCGTCACCGGCGCGTGCTGCAGATCGCGCTGCCCGACGGCGAGCGGTTCAAGGACGCCGCGACCCTCGACCTCATCTACGACAAGCTGCTCGGCGCGGGCTGCGACCGTGCGACGGTGCTCTACGCGCTCGGCGGCGGCGTCGTCGGTGACATGACGGGCTTTGCCGCCGCCTGCTACATGCGCGGCGTGCCGTTCGTGCAGGTGCCGACGACACTGCTGGCGCAGGTCGATTCCTCCGTCGGCGGCAAGACCGCGATCAACCACCCGCTCGGCAAGAACATGATCGGTGCGTTCTACCAGCCGGCGCGCGTGGTCTGCGACCTCGACCTGCTCGACACACTGCCGGCGCGCGAACTCTCGGCCGGGCTGGCCGAGGTGATCAAGTACGGCCCCGTCGCCGACCCGGAGTTCCTGGACTGGATCGAGGCCCACATCGACGCGCTGCGCGCGCGCGACAAGTCGGCGCTGGCGCATGCGGTGCGCCGCTCGTGCGAGATCAAGGCCTGGGTGGTGGGCCAGGACGAACGCGAGGGTGGGCTGCGCGCGATCCTCAACTTCGGCCACACCTTCGGCCATGCGATCGAAACCGGCCTGGGTTATGGCGCCTGGTTGCACGGCGAGGCCGTCGGCTGCGGCATGGTGCTGGCCGCCGATCTGTCGGCGCGGCTGGGTCTCGTCGACGCGAGCTTCGTCGATCGCCTGGCGCGGCTCGTCCAGCGCGCCGGGCTGCCGGTGGGCGCGCCCGCCATGGCCGCCGAGCGCTGGCTGCAGTTGATGCGCATCGACAAGAAGGCGTCGGCCGGCCAGATCCGATTCGTGCTGCTCGACGGCGTCGGGCGCGCCGTTGTTCGCACCGCGCCTGACGCATCGGTGCGAGCGGTGATCGAATCCCGCAGCGCCGCACCGCTCGCGCGCTGAGGCGGCGCATGCGGGCGCGCTCCGGTCGAGAGTCGTCGATGCTGACTGTCGGCGGGTTGAAGTCGGTCGACGAACAGGTGCGGCGATGAACCTGGCCGTCTACGCCAGCGACCCCGCGCACTCGCGCGGCCGGCGCCACCCCGAGCCGCCCGATCCGCTGCGCAACGCCTTCCAGCGCGACCGCGACCGCATCGTCCACAGCACGGCGTTTCGCCGCCTGGTCTACAAGACGCAGGTGTTCGTCAACCACGAGGGCGACCTGTTCCGCACCCGCCTGACGCACTCGCTCGAGGTGGCGCAACTCGGCCGCTCGATCGCACGCAGCCTGGCGCTGAACGAGGACCTGGTCGAGGCCATCGCGCTGGCGCACGACCTTGGCCACACGCCGTTCGGCCACGCCGGGCAGGAGGCGTTGCACGACTGCATGCGCAAGCACGGCGGCTTCGAGCACAACCTGCAGAGCCTGCGCGTGGTCGACCTGCTGGAGGCGCGCTACCCGGATTTCGATGGCCTGAACCTCGGCTTCGAGACGCGCGAAGGCCTGCTCAAGCACTGCGCGCGACGTGCCGCCGAGCAGATCGAACGGGACGAGCCCGGCGGCGTCGGGCGGCGCTTCATCGACGCCACACAGCCCAGCCTCGAAGCCCAGCTCACGGACCTGGCCGACGAGATCGCCTACAACGCACATGACATCGACGACGGTGTGCGTTCGGGCCTGCTCGCACCGGTGCAGCTCGACGAGCTGGCGCTGGTGCGCCGTCACCGTGCCGCGGCGCTGGCGCAGCACCCGCAGCTGGCCGGGCGGCGGCTGCTGTTCGAGATCCTGCGCCGCATGTTGTCGGAGCAGGTGCACGACGTCATCGCCGCGACAACCCGGGCCTTGCAGCAGGCCGCGCCGCAGAGCGCCGATGCGGTGCGCGCGCTGCCGCGCCTGGTCCGCTTCAGTGCCGCCGGGCAGCACGACGGCAGCGCGCTCAAGCACTTCCTGATGGCCGCGCTGTACCGCCATCCGCGCGTGCTGCGCACCACTGACGCTGCGCGCCGCGTGGTGCGCGAGCTGTTCGCAGCCTACCTGGCCGCGCCGGCGGAGATGCCGCGCGATTTCGCCTGCCGCGACGACCTGCCGCGCGCCGTCGCCGACTACGTCTCGGGGATGACCGACCGCTTCGCGTCGCGCGAACACCAGCGGCTGACCGGTCAAGACGCGTTCGCGACGCTGCTCGACGGCGCGACATGACGCTGCCCCCGGCGGCCTAGCGCTCGGCGACGATGGCCCGTTTGCCCCGGCTGGCATTGGCTGGACAGGCGTATCTGGTGCTGCTGCGCGCCGCGCCGGGGCAGGTGCTGTTCGTCGACGATGCCGACCGGGGCGTGTTCATGACGGCGCTGCTCGAGGCCCTGCGCCAGCGGCATGCCGCGCTGCATGCCTATGCACTGCACCCAGGGCATGTCCACCTGCTGGTCACGCCGTCCACCGACGCCGGACTCGGCCTCGTGATCCAGGATCTGGGGCGACGCTACGTGGCGCTGTTCAACCACCGCCATGGCCGCCACGGAAGCCTGTGGCAGGGGCGCTTTCGCGCCGCGATCGTCGAGCCCGGCGCCCACCTGCTGGAGGCGCTGCTCTTCATCGATGCCCCGGCACAGCGCGGCGATGACCCGGCGGCACCGGGCCCGTGGTCCAGTGCGCGCCACCACCTCGGGCTGGCGCGTGATCCGCTGCTGACCGACAGCAGCGCCTACTGGCAGTTGGGCAACACCCCGTTCGACCGTGAGCACGCCTATCGGCGCCTGCTCGCCGAAGGCCTGGCCGACGCCCGCACCGAACACCTGGCCGAGGCCAGCCACAAGGGCTGGCCGATCGGCGGCGCGGCGTTCCTGGCGCAACTGGCAGCCGGCAGCGCGCGCCCGGTGGTTCCGCGCCGCCGCGGCAGGCCGCCGCGAAAGCGTTGAACCCGGATGGGTCCGACTACCGGATGCAGAGTTGATGCTCTGATTTGACCCCATTAAATTTCGAGTTCCATGTGCCATCACTTGAAATGGGGTCATATCAATCAAGAATCTGCTTGAGGTCTTTGCTGCGGCGCAGTACGCTTGCGTCCCCCGTTCAGCCCAGGAGACCCTCATGACCGCCACGCGCCAAGCTCCGGCGTCGCAGCAGGAAGCCGAGCTGCTGGCGCGCAGCGGCCTGTACCACCCGGCGCAGGAGCACGACGCGTGCGGCGTCGGCTTCGTCGCCCACATCAAGGGCCAGCGCAGCCACGGCATCATCGCGCAGGGGCTGAAGATCCTCGAGAACCTGGATCATCGGGGTGCGGTGGGCGCCGACAAGCTGATGGGTGACGGCGCCGGCATCCTGATCCAGCTGCCCGATGAGCTCTACCGCAGCGAACTGGGCGCGCAGGGCGTCGAGCTGCCGCCGCCGGGCGAGTACGGCGTCGGCATGATCTTCCTGCCGAAGGAACACGCTTCGCGGCTGGCGTGCGAGCAGGCGCTCGAGCGTGCGGTCCGGCGCGAGGGTCAGGTGCTGCTGGGCTGGCGCGACGTGCCGGTGGACCGCGCGATGCCGATGTCGCCGACGGTGCGCGCCAAGGAGCCGGTGATCCGCCAGATCTTCATCGGCCGCGGCGCCGACGTGATCGTCCCCGATGCGCTCGAACGCAAGCTCTACGTCATCCGCAAGACCGCCTCGGCGGCGATCCAGAAGCTCAAGCTGACGCACAGCCGCGAGTACTACGTGCCCAGCATGAGCTGCCGCACCGTCATCTACAAGGGCCTGTTGCTGGCCGACCAGGTCGGCCAGTACTACAGGGACCTCGCCGACGAGCGGGTGGTCTCGGCGCTGGCGCTGGTGCACCAGCGCTTCTCGACCAATACCTTCCCCGAGTGGCCGCTGGCGCACCCCTACCGCTTCGTGGCGCACAACGGCGAGATCAACACGGTCAAGGGCAACTTCAACTGGATGCGCGCGCGCGAGGGCGTGATGAAGTCGCCGGTGCTCGGCGACGACCTGGGCAAGCTCTACCCGATCAGCTTCGAGGGCCAGAGCGATACCGCCACCTTCGACAACACGCTCGAGCTGCTGGTGATGGCCGGCTACCCGCTGGCGCACGCCGCGATGATGATGATCCCGGAGGCCTGGGAGAACCACGAGCTGATGGACGCGCGCCGGCGCGCCTTCTACGAGTACCACGCGGCCATGCTCGAGCCCTGGGACGGACCGGCGGCGATGGTCTTCACCGACGGCAAGCAGATCGGCGCCACGCTCGACCGCAACGGCTTGCGGCCCGCACGCTACATCGTCACCGACGATGACCTGGTGGTGATGGCCAGCGAGTCGGGCGTGCTGCCGATCCCCGAGAACCGCATCGTGCGCAAGTGGCGGCTGCAGCCGGGCAAGATGTTCCTGATCGACATCGAGCAGGGCCGCATCGTCGACGACGAGGAGCTGAAGAACCAGTTCGCCAGCGCGCGCCCGTACCGGCAGTGGATCGAGAACGTGCGCATCCGGCTCGACTCGATCGCCGCGACGGCCGCGCCGGTGCAGTTTGCCGAGTCGCTGCTCGATCGCCAGCAGGCCTTCGGCACGACGCAGGAGGACATCAAGTTCCTGCTCGCGCCGATGGCCACCGCCGGCGAGGAGGGCATCGGCTCGATGGGCAACGACTCGCCGCTGGCGGTGCTCTCCGAGCGCAGCAAGCCGCTGTACAACTACTTCAAGCAGCTCTTCGCGCAGGTCACCAACCCGCCGATCGACCCGATCCGCGAGGCCATCGTGATGTCGCTGAACAGCTTCATCGGCCCCAAGCCCAACCTGCTCGACATCAACGCGGTGAACCCGCCGATGCGGCTCGAGGTGGCGCAGCCGGTGCTCGACTTCGACGACATGGCGCGGCTGCGCGACATCGAGCGCCACACCCACGCCAAGTTCAGGAGCCACGAGCTCGACATCACCTACCCGCTGGCCTGGGGGCGCGAGGGTGTCGAGGCCAAGCTCGCGTCGTTGTGCGCCGAGAGCGTCGATGCGATCCGCAGCGGCCACAACATCCTCATCATCACCGACCGCCACATGCACCGCACGCAGGTCGCGATCCCCGCGCTGCTGGCGCTGTCGGCGATCCACCACCACCTGGTGCGCGAGGGCCTGCGCACCACCGCCGGGCTGGTCGTCGAGACGGCCAGCGCGCGCGAGGTGCACCACTTCGCGCTGCTCGCCGGCTACGGCGCCGAGGCGGTGCATCCCTACCTGGCGCTCGAGACGCTGGCCGCGCTGCACGCCACGCTGCCGGGCGAACTCTCGGCAGCCAAGGCGATCGCCAACTACATCAAGGCGGTCGGCAAGGGGCTGTCCAAGATCATGTCGAAGATGGGCGTGTCGACCTACATGTCGTACTGCGGCTCGCAGCTGTTCGAGGCCATCGGGCTGAACAAGCCCTTCGTCGACCAGTACTTCCGCGGCACCGCCACGCAGGTCGGCGGCATCGGCGTGTTCGAGGTCGCCGAGGAGGCCCTGCGCACCCACGTCGCCGCCTTCGGCAACGACCCGGTGCTGGCCGGCATGCTCGACCCCGGCGGCGAATACGCCTGGCGCGTGCGTGGCGAGGAGCACATGTGGACCCCCGACGCGATCGCCAGGCTGCAGCACAGCACGCGCGCGGGCAGGTTCGACACCTACAAGGAGTACGCCCAGATCATCAACGACCAGAGCCGGCGCCAGATGACCCTGCGCGGCCTGTTCGAGTTCAGGGTCGACCCGGGCAAGGCGATCGCGCTCGAAGACGTCGAGCCCGCGGCCGAGATCGTCAAGCGCTTCGCCACCGGCGCGATGTCGCTCGGCTCGATCAGCACCGAGGCGCACACCACGCTGGCGATCGCGATGAACCGCATCGGCGGCAAGAGCAACACCGGCGAGGGCGGCGAGGACGCGGCGCGCTACCGCAACGAGTTGAAGGGCATCCCGATCCGCGCCGGCACCAGGGTGTCGGAGGTGATCGGCGCCGACGTCATCGAGACCGACTACGAGATGCGCGACGGTGACAGCCTGCGCAGCAGGATCAAGCAGGTGGCCTCGGGCCGCTTCGGCGTGACCACCGAGTACCTGGTGTCGGCCGATCAGATCCAGATCAAGATGGCGCAGGGTGCCAAGCCGGGCGAGGGTGGCCAGCTTCCCGGCGGCAAGGTCAGCGCCTACATCGGACGGCTGCGACTGTCGGTGCCGGGTGTGGGGCTGATCAGCCCACCGCCGCACCACGACATCTACTCGATCGAGGACCTGGCGCAACTGATCCACGACCTGAAAAATGCCAACCCGCGCGCCTCGATCAGCGTCAAGCTGGTGAGCGAGGTGGGCGTGGGCACCATCGCCGCCGGCGTGGCCAAGTGCAAGGCCGATCACGTCGTCATCGCCGGCCACGACGGCGGCACCGGCGCGTCGCCGTGGAGCTCGATCAAGCATGCCGGCACGCCGTGGGAGCTGGGCCTGGCCGAGACCCAGCAGACGCTGGTGCTCAACCGCCTGCGCGGGCGCATCCGGGTGCAGGCCGACGGCCAGATGAAGACCGGCCGCGACGTCGTCATCGGCGCGCTGCTCGGCGCCGACGAGTTCGGCTTCGCCACCGCGCCGCTGGTGGTGAGTGGCTGCATCATGATGCGCAAGTGCCACCTCAACACCTGCCCGGTCGGCGTGGCCACGCAGGACCCGGTGCTGCGCCGCAAGTTCGCCGGCAGGCCCGAGCACGTCGTCAACTACTTCTTCTTCGTTGCCGAGGAGGCGCGCGCCATCATGGCGCAGCTCGGCGTGCGCACTTTCGACGAGCTGATCGGCCGCGCCGACCTGCTCGACATGAGGCGGGGCGTGGCGCACTGGAAGGCGCGCGGCCTCGATTTCAGCCGCGTGCTGCGCCCGCCGCAGGCCGATGCCGGGGTGCCGCGCCATCACGTCGAGGCGCAGGACCACGGGCTCGAGCGCGCGCTCGACGTCAAGCTGATCGAGAAGTGCCGGGCGGCGATCGAGCGCGGCGAGAAGGTGCAGTTCATGGAGGAGGCGCGCAACGTCAACCGCTCGGTCGGCGCGATGCTCTCGGGCGAGCTGATCCGCCAGCGCCCGGACGGGCTGCCCGACCACACGATCTTCATGCAGATGGAGGGCACCGGCGGCCAGAGCTTCGGCGCCTTCCTGGCCCAGGGCATCACGCTGTACCTGATCGGCGATGCCAACGACTACACCGGCAAGGGCCTGTCGGGCGGGCGCATCGTGGTGCGGCCGAGCATCGACTTCCGCGGCGACGCGACCCGCAACATCATCATCGGCAACACGGCGCTGTACGGCGCCACCCGCGGCGAGGCCTTCTTCCGCGGCGTCGCCGGCGAGCGCTTCGCGGTGCGGCTGTCGGGCGCGTCGGCGGTGGTCGAGGGCACGGGCGACCATGGCTGCGAGTACATGACCGGCGGCACCGCCGTCGTGCTCGGCCGCACCGGGCGCAACTTCGCCGCCGGCATGTCGGGCGGCGTCGCCTATGTCTACGACGAGGACGGGCAGTTCGTGCGCCGCTGCAACCCGGCGATGGTCGCGCTCGGCAAGGTGTTGCCGCGCGAGGCGCAGGAGGCCGGCGGCGAGCGCGCGACGTGGCATCGCGGCCAGACCGACGAGGCGCAGCTCAGGGCGCTGATCGAGCAGCACCACAGCTGGACCGGATCGCTGCGCGCGCGCGCCATCCTCGACGACTGGGCCAGCGCGCGCGAGCGCTTCGTCAAGGTCTTCCCGAACGAGTACCGGCGCGCGCTCGGCGAGATCGCGGCGGCGCGGGCCAGCGCCGAAGCGCTCGCCAGGGCCAGCGGCCAGGCGCAGCCGGCGCCGGGCAGCTCGGTCCCCGCCAGGTGAGCGGCCGGCGCTCGGCCCCGGGACACGTCACGCACAGCGCAACCCAACACCCGCATCACCCAGGACGCAGCAACATGGGCAAGGTCACCGGTTTCATGGAATACGAGCGGCTCGAGGAGGGCTACGAGCCGGTGTCTCGGCGCGTCAAGAACTACAAGGAGTTCGTCATCGGCCTGAACGCCGAACAGGCGAAGATCCAGGGTGCGCGCTGCATGGACTGCGGCACGCCGTTCTGCACCAGCGGTTGCCCGGTCAACAACATCATTCCGGACTTCAACGACCTGGTTTATCGCGGCGACTGGAGGAACGCTCTTGGCGTGCTGCAGTCGACCAACAACTTCCCCGAGTTCACCGGCCGCGTCTGCCCGGCGCCGTGCGAGGCCGCCTGCACGCTCAACGTCAACGACGACGCGGTGGGCATCAAATCGATCGAGCACGCGATCATCGACCGCGCCTGGAACGAAGGCTGGGTGACGCCGCAGCCGGCTACGGTCAAGACCGGCAGGACGGTGGCCGTCGTCGGCTCCGGCCCGGCTGGCCTGGCCGCGGCGCAACAGCTCGCGCGCGCCGGCCACGACGTCACGGTGTTCGAGAAGAACAAGCGCATCGGCGGCCTGCTGCGCTACGGCATCCCCGACTTCAAGATGGACAAGACCCACATCGACCGCCGTGTCGAGCAGATGCGCGCCGAGGGCGTCACGTTTCGCCCCGGCGTGCTCGTGGCGACGCTGCCCGCCGGCAGCAGGGTCCTCAACGAGGCGCATGAAACGATCTCGGCCGAAGAGTTGCGCGCGGGCTTCGACGCCGTCGTGCTCGCCGGCGGCGCCGAGCAAAGCCGCGACCTGGCCGTGCCGGGGCGCGAGCTGGCCGGCGTGCACTTCGCGATGGAATTCCTGCCGCAACAGAACAAGGTGCTGGCCGGCGACAAGGTCAAGGCCCAGATCTCGGCCGCCGGCAGGCACGTGATCGTGATCGGCGGTGGCGACACCGGCAGCGACTGCGTCGGCACGAGCAATCGCCAGGGGGCCGCCAGCGTGACGCAGTTCGAGCTGCTGCCGCGTCCGCCCGAGCAGGAGGACCGGCCGCTGACCTGGCCCTACTGGCCGGTCAGGCTGCGTACCAGTTCGAGCCACGAGGAGGGGTGCGCGCGCGAGTTCTCGATCGCCACCCAGGCCTTCGTCGGCGGCAGCGGCAAGGACAAGGGCAGGCTCGTAGGCGCCAGGACGGTGCGGGTCGAGATGCGCGACGGCAGGCTCGTCGAGATGCCCGGCACCGAACGGGACTACCCGGCCGATCTGGTGCTGCTCGCGATGGGCTTCGTCGGCCCGCTGGCCGCGCTGCTCGACGCGTTCGGGGTCGACCGGGATGCGCGCGGCAACGCCCGCGCCGGCACCGACGCCGACACCGGCTACCGCACCAACGTCGACAAGATCTTCACCGCCGGCGACATGCGACGCGGCCAGAGCCTGGTGGTCTGGGCGATCCGCGAGGGGCGGCAGGCCGCGCGCGAGGTCGACCGCTACCTGATGGGTGCGAGCACGCTGCCACGTTGAGTCGAAGCGCGCGATCGGTGCGGGCCCAGCCCAGACCTGCTGGCGCCAACGGCCCCATGCAGGCCGGTGCGACGCTGCGGCCAGCGCGCGCAACCCCACGCCGCCATGCCCTGCGGGGCTGGCCGGCTTCGCTGCACTGCGTCAGGCTCGAGCGCAGCCGTTCCGGCATGCACGACCCAGGCTCAGCCGAGCCCGTCGCATCCGCGCGCTTGCCCTGATAGACAAGTGATCCTTACATTGCCCAATGCACCGCCATGCAACCGTCGTGGCGGCGGTTAAGGCAACTGTTCGGCCTACGTTCCTGACCTCCCGGGGTGCGTGGCCACTGGCGCCACCGTAGAAGAAGTCGAGCGCGAGATTCGACGAGCCATTGCCTTCCACCTGGACGGAATGCGCGAAGACGGCTTGCCCATTCCACCTGCCACGAGCAAGGTCGAGTACGTAGAGCTGGCTGCGTGACGGAGGGCGTGCCGCCTAACCCGGATATTCCATAGGCGTCGCACTGGATGAGTTTGCGACGCCATTCCGCGGGCTTTGTGAGCATCTACGTGTGGCAATCGGGCGATTGTTGCGATCGGTGAAGGCGATGCGGCCGCGTTGGGCGTGATCACCCCTTCCCGGACTTGGGTTGCGGGCTGTTATTTCGTCAACGCGCGGGTGCTGGCGCGGCAGCGATAGGTGCCCTAGGTTTCCCGGCATGCGCCCACCTGCCGATTCCCGTCGTCCAGGCCTCGGTCCGGCCCCCGCCGATCCTGCTCCCGACGCTGCTGGCGCCAGGAAGCGTCGCGCGAATGCGCCGGCGTCTTCGGCGCCGGGCCTGCTCGCAGCCGTGCGCGAGGCGATCCGGGTTCGCCATTACTCGCACCGTGCACGAGCTGCTCGGCCACGCCAACGTGTCGACGACGATGATCTACACCCACGTGCTCGACCGCGGCGGCCGCGGCGTGCGCAGCCCGCTCGACCCGATCTGCGTGCGGGGCCTGCGGCGCGCGCGGCCCGGGGGAAGTTGTAGTTGAACAGGATGTCCACCACGAACTCCAAGCTTCGGGGACGCAGGAAGCGGATCATGCTGTCGAGGCGGCTGTCGCTGTCCTGGAAG
>JBBIPS010000079.1:0-10712 GCA_037442725.1 Burkholderiales bacterium
CCGCCGGCGGCGCCACCCTGGGGTGCGTCCGCGGCCGGCGTGGCGCCACCCCCGCAGGCGGCCAGCGCGAGCGCGATCGACGACGCGAGCAGCAGCGGGATGGAGCGCGATAGGGCGGATGCGGCGGCAGTCACGGTGGTCGATCTCGGTTCGGGGGGTTGGGGGCGCGTGTCCCACGTGCCATGGCATCGCAGGCGCCGAGCCGGCACGCTTTATCGCACACTTTTCCGGCGCGTCCGCGGCGTGCAGTGTTCGGGACGCGGTCGCGCTATGCGCCTGCCGGGGCGCGCGGCCCGATCGGTCGCGCGATGTCACCGGCCACGGCCATGAACGAGCCCAGCGGCAACGCCGCTGGCAGCACCGGCTCGATCGCGCGCGCCACCCGGCCCGCCGACGGCAGGAAGACGCCGTAGCGGAACTGCAGCTTGCCGATGCGTGACCCAGGACTCGGCGCAGCGCGCAGCGCCAGCGCCCGCAGCGCCCGGTCGATCTCGATGCGCGTGTGCCAATGCGCGCCGCGGTAGGCGCCGGTGCCGCCGTGCCGACCCTTGTCGAGCCAGAGCAGGCTGTGGCGGTTGAGCAGGCCGAGCACGCAGCGGCGGCGGCCGACGCGGACGATCTCGGCCAGCGCTTGCGGCCAGGCCTCGACGAAGCACAGCGCGGTGACCGACAGCACCGCGTCGAACGCGGCGTCGGCGAAGGGCAGCGCGGTGGCGTCGCCGCAGGTGTAGCGCGTGCCGCCGGCGTCGTGCGCACGCGCGAACGCGATGGCCTGGGCGTCGCGGTCGAGTCCGACCACAGCCGCGCCGTCGGCGGCCAGGCGCCGCGTGAACCAGCCGGTGCCGCAGCCGACGTCGAGCACGCTGTGGCCCGGCCGCAGGTCGAGCAGGCGGCGGATCAGCGCGTACTCGGTGGCGCCGATCCAGCGGCCGCGCGGCGTGTCGTACCAGGCGTCGTAGTCGGCTGGCGTCACGGGGCTCATCCGGGTGCAGTCGGGCAGCTGGCGCGGGCTGGCGCGTGCGCTCGGGGCTTGAACGGGAGGGCAAGTCGGCGCCCGGGGCGGCGACGGATCAGGCGCCGGCGGCCTGCAGTCCGTTGTCGAAGTGCGTACGCATGAGTCGCACTGCGGACTCGGCGTCGCGCGCCTCGATGGCGCGCATCAGCGCGCGGTGTTCGGCGAGCGAGCTGGCCAGCCGCCCCTGCTTGAACAGCGAGTGGTGGCGGTTCAACTTCATCACCTTGCGCAGGTCGGTGACGATCTGCTGCGTCCAGCGGTTGGCGGCGAAGTCCAGCAGCAGCATGTGGAACTGTTCGTTGGTGGCGAAGAAGGCGTCGCGCTGGTGCGCCTGCTGCTCGAGCCGGTCGTGCAGCGCACGCAACTCGGCGCGCTGGGCCGCGGTGGCGTGGGTGGCGACGACGCCGGCGGCGTCGCTCTCGAGCAGCGCGAGCACGTGGTAGATCTGCGCCACGTCGACGGCCGACACCTCGGTGACGTACGCGCCGCGCCGCACCTTCATCGTCACCAGCCCTTCGACCGCCAGCACCTTGAGCGCCTCGCGCAGCGGCGTGCGGCTGATGCCGTATTCGAGCGCGAGCTTCTGCTCGTCGATCCAGCTGCCGGGCTCGAGCCGGCGGTCGAAGATCTGCTGGCGCACGCGCTCGGCCACGTCCTGGTACAGGGCACGCGGCGCGAGCGCAGCGGAGACGGCGAAGTCGATGCCGGCCATCGCGGGACGGGGTCGTCAGGTTGCTGTTGGTTTTGAATTTATAATTATGCATAATCTGCGACGGACGGCAAGACGGGACCAGCGCGCGCGGCACGGGCAGCCGCGCCGGGCCGCCGGCGCGAAGCGGCAGGACGGGGCAGGCACGCGCGAAGTCGCGCGGGGTGCCGCGGTCGGGGCCAGTGCCAGGCCCCGGACCGGGATTCGCACGGGCCGGCGCCGCCGGTCGCGCCAGCAGGCCGGTGTTGGGTGATGATGACGGCGGACGCGTGCCGAGCGCGGCAGCGACCGACCCGTTCGAGGAGATGCAGACATGAGTGCGACCCCGGAGTCCAGCGCCGCGACGCTCGAGCAATGGGCCAGGGCGGCCGCCCGGTCGGCGCCCGCGGGCGACCTGGCTGCGTTGAACTGGGTCACGCCCGAGGGCCTCGTCGTCAAGCCGCTGTACACCGCTGCCGACACCGCCGCGCTGCCGTATGCCGACACCCTGCCGGGGTTCGAGCCGTTCGTGCGCGGGCCGCAGGCGACGATGTACGCAGGACGGCCGTGGACGATCCGCCAGTACGCGGGCTTTTCCACCGCCGAGGAGAGCAACGCCTTCTACCGCCAGGCGCTGGCCGCCGGCGGCCAGGGCATCAGCGTCGCGTTCGACCTGGCGACGCACCGCGGCTACGACTCGGATCACCCGCGCGTGACGGGCGACGTCGGCAAGGCCGGCGTGGCGATCGATTCGGTCGAGGACATGAAGATCCTGTTCGACGGCATCCCGCTCGACAAGGTCAGCGTGTCGATGACGATGAACGGCGCGGTGCTGCCGGTGCTGGCCGGCTACGTGGTGGCGGCCGAGGAGCAGGGCGTGGCGCAGGACCAGCTCAGTGGCACCATCCAGAACGACATCCTCAAGGAGTTCATGGTCCGCAACACCTACATCTACGGCCCCGAGCCGTCGATGCGGATCATCGGCGACATCATCGAGTACACGGCGCGCAGGATGCCGAAGTTCAACTCGATCTCGATTTCGGGCTACCACATGCAGGAGGCGGGCGCCAACCAGGCGCTCGAGCTGGCCTTCACGCTGGCCGACGGCAAGCAGTACGTCCAGACCGCGCTCGCCAAAGGGCTCGACGTCGACGACTTCGCGCCTCGATTGAGCTTCTTCTGGGCGATCGGGATGAACTTCTACCTCGAGATCGCCAAGATGCGGGCCGCGCGGCTGCTGTGGTGCCGCATCATGAAGGGGTTCGGCGCCAGCCAGCCCAGGAGCCTGATGCTGCGCACCCATTGCCAGACCTCGGGCTGGAGCCTGACGGCGCAGGACCCGTACAACAACATCGTCCGCACCGCGATCGAGGCGATGGCCGCGGTGTTCGGCGGTACGCAGAGCCTGCACACCAACAGCTTCGACGAAGCCATCGCGCTGCCGACGGAGTTCTCGGCACGCATCGCGCGCAACACCCAGCTCATCCTCCAGGAGGAGACGCACATCACGAGCGTCGTCGACCCCTGGGCCGGCAGCTACATGATGGAGACGCTGACGCAGCAGATGGCCGATGCGGCGTGGACGATCATCGAGGAGGTCGAGGCGATGGGCGGCATGACGCGCGCCGTCGACTCGGGCTGGGCCAAGCTGCGCATCGAGGCCAGCGCGGCGGCGAAGCAGGCGCGCATCGATGCCGGTCGCGACGTCATCGTCGGCGTCAACAGGTACACCCTGACCGAGCACGACAAGGTCGACAGCCGCGAGGTCGACAACGTCAAGGTGCGCGACGCGCAGATCGCCAGGCTGAGTCGCGTCAAGTCCATGCGCGACGGCGCCAGGGTCGCCGCGACGCTGGCCGCGCTGACCGACGCGGCGCGCAGCGGCCAGGGCAATCTGCTCGACCTGGCGATCCAGGCCGTGCGCGCGCGCGCCACGGTGGGCGAGGTCAGCGCTGCGCTCGAGGCGATCTACGGGCGCCATCGCGCCGACATCCAGAAGGTGACCGGTGTGTACGCTGCCGCCTATGACTCGGCCGAGGGCTGGGATGCGCTCAAACGGGAGGTGAACGCCTTCGCCGAGCAGCAGGGCCGGCGCCCGCGCGTGATGATCGCCAAGCTCGGCCAGGACGGCCACGACCGCGGCGCCAAGGTGGTGGCCACCGCGTTCGCCGACCTCGGCTTCGACGTCGACATCGGCCCGCTGTTCCAGACTCCCGAGGAATGCGCGCGCCAGGCGATCGAGAACGACGTGCATGCGGTGGGCGTCTCGACGCTGGCCGCGGGCCACAAGACGCTGGTGCCGGCGATCGTCGACGAGTTGAAGCGCCAGGGCGCCGACGACATCATCGTCTTCGTCGGCGGCGTCGTGCCGGAGCAGGACCACGACTTCCTCTACGCCGCCGGAGTCCGGGGCATCTACGGGCCGGGCACGCCGATCCCGGCCAGCGCCAGGGACGTGCTCGAGAAGATCAAGGCGGCGCGGGACTGAAGCGCCTGCCGAGTCGCGCGTGTGATGCCGTCATGCCGTCTTCCTGCCCACCAGGGTCGCGCTGTCCGAGCACAGCAGGGCCAGGCACGGCGCCGGCTGTGCTCGTCGACGCCGGTCCGCTGCTGGCCGCGTTCGGCATGAACCCGTCGCGCGCGGCGCACCAACGCAGCGGGCTCGAGCGGGCCGCGCTCGGGCGGGGGGCGCTCGCCACCACCGGCGACCGTGTCGCCGCGGCCATCCAACCGCTCGATGCGCCGGCGCGTTCGGTCACCGATGCCGGCGCCACGCCCGCGATGACGATCGACGTGGGCGAGTTCGCGCGCCGCTGCCTGGCCGACGGCCGGTCATTCGCGAATCCGTAGACCATGTCGGCCGCGTCCGCAATCGCATCCTGCCTGGCGCTGGCGCCGGCCACCGAGGGCGACTTCGAGGCGCTGCTGGCGCTGCGCATGGCGGCGATGCAGGAGAGCCTGCAGCGTCTGGGCCGCTTCGACCCGCAGCGCGCACGCGAGCGGCTCAGCCGCGCGTTCGAGCCGGCGTCGACGCGCCAGATCCTCTGCCGCGGCGAGCGCGTCGGCTTCGTCGTCGTGATCCGGCGCGAGGCCGACCTGCTGCTCGATCACCTCTACGTCGAGCCGCCCTCGCAAGGCCGCGGCATCGGCGGCTGGGTGATGGCGCAAGTGCTGTCCGAGGCCGACCGGCAATGCCTGCCGGTGCGTGTGACCGCGCTCAGGCTCAGCGCTGCGAACCGCTTCTACCAGCACCACGGATTCGTCCTGCAGGCCGAAAGCGAATGGGACATGCATTACCTGCGGCCGGCGCGGAGGCGCGATGCGAGCTGAATCCGGCGTGCGCGCAGCGCCGACCGACCAGCCGCTGCTGCGCGACCTGCTCGGCGCGCCGGGTGCGTCCCAGCGCCGCGCGCTGGCCAAGGTCATCACGCTGCTCGAATCGACGCGCGCCGACCACCGCGCGCGTGCCGACGCGCTGCTCGACACCTTGCTGCCGCACAGCGGCAGGTCGTTTCGCCTGGGCATCAGCGGCGTGCCGGGCGTGGGCAAGAGCACCTTCATCGAGGCGCTCGGGCTGCGCCTCGTTGCGCAAGGGCATCGCGTCGCCGTGCTGGCGGTGGATCCGTCGTCGAGCCTGTCGGGCGGCTCGATCCTCGGCGACAAGACGCGCATGGAGCGGCTGTCGATGGACCCGCGGGCCTACATCCGCCCGAGTCCGGCCGGCGGCACGCTCGGCGGCGTGGCCGACAAGACGCGCGAGGCGATTCGGGTGTGCGAGGCGGCGGGTTTCGACGTCGTGATCGTCGAGACCGTCGGCGTCGGCCAGAGCGAGACCGCGGTGGCCGGCATGACCGACATGTTCGTCCTGCTGCAACTGCCCAACGCCGGCGACGACCTGCAGGCGATCAAGAAAGGCGTGATGGAACTGGCCGACCTGGTCGTCGTCAACAAGGCCGACCTGGACGCGGCGGCGGCCACGCGGGCGCGCGCCCAGATCACCTCGTCGCTGCGACTCGTCGCCAGCAGCGGTGCGCACGGACGGGGTGCTGACGCCGCGCAGTGGCAGCCGCAGGTGCTGCAGTCGAGCGCGTTGAAGGGCGACGGCCTGGACCAGTTCTGGGCCGCGGTGAGCGCCTTCCGCGAGGCGCAGACTGCCAGCGGCCGGCTGGCCGAGCGCCGCCGCGCGCAGGACGAGGCGTGGATGTGGGAGCGCATCGGCGCCGCGCTGAAGCAGCGCTTCAGGTCGCATGCCGCGGTGGCTGCCGCGCTGCCGGCGCTCACCGGCGAGGTGCGTGCCGGCCGCGTCGCCGCGTCGGTGGCGGCACGACGCCTGCTCGACCTGTTCCATTGATTCGAACTTCGACGAGGAGACATCGCGATGCACGACATCCAGCACAAGCTCGAGGCGATGCGCGCCCGGGCGCGCCTGGGCGGCGGCCAGAGGCGCATCGATGCGCAGCACGCCAAGGGCAAGCTGACGGCGCGCGAACGGCTCGAGCTGCTGCTCGACGAGGGCACGTTCGAGGAGCGCGACATGTTCGTCGAGCACCGCTGCGCCGACTTCGGCATGGCCGACCACAAGATCCCCGGCGACGGCGTCGTCACCGGCTACGGCATGATCAACGGCCGCCTCGCCTTCGTCTTCAGCCAGGACTTCACCGTCTTCGGCGGCGCGCTGTCCGAGGCGCACGCCGAGAAGATCTGCAAGATCATGGACCAGGCGATGAAGGTCGGCGCGCCGGTGATCGGCCTGAACGACTCGGGCGGCGCGCGCATCCAGGAGGGTGTCGCGTCGCTCGGCGGTTATGCCGAGGTGTTCCAGCGCAACGTGATGGCCAGCGGCGTGATCCCGCAGATCAGCCTGATCATGGGGCCGTGCGCCGGCGGCGCGGTGTACTCGCCGGCGATGACCGACTTCATCTTCATGGTCAAGGACAGCTCGTACATGTTCGTCACCGGCCCCGAGGTGGTCAGGACCGTGACGCACGAGGAGGTGAGCGCCGAGCAGCTCGGCGGCGCCGGCGCGCACACCACGCGCAGCGGCGTGGCCGATCTCGCGTTCGAGAACGACGTCGAGGCGATCCTGATGCTGCGGCGCTTCTACAACTACCTGCCACTGAACAACCGCGAGAAGCCGCCGCTGCGCGCCAGTGGCGACCCGGCCGAGCGGCTCGACGCGTCGCTCGACACGCTGGTGCCGGACAATCCGAACCAGCCGTACGACATCAAGGAGCTGATCCTCAAGGTCGTCGACGACGGCGACTTCTTCGAGCTGCAGCCCGACAACGCGCGCAACATCGTCATCGGCCTGGCGCGCATGGAGGGGCAGTCGGTGGGGATCGTCGCCAACAACCCGCAGGTACTGGCCGGCTGCCTGGACATCAGGAGCAGCATCAAGGCGGCGCGCTTCGTTCGATTCTGCGATGCCTTCAACATCCCGGTGCTGACCTTCGTCGACGTGCCCGGCTTCATGCCCGGCACCGCGCAGGAGTACGGCGGCATCATCAAGCACGGCGCCAAGCTGCTCTATGCCTACGCCGAGTGCACCGTGCCGAAGGTGACGGTGATCACGCGCAAGGCCTACGGCGGCGCCTACGACGTGATGAGTTCCAAGCACCTGCGCGGCGACGTCAACTTCGCGTGGCCGAACGCCGAGATCGCGGTGATGGGCGCCAAGGGCGCGGTGGAGATCATCTTCCGCGACGACAAGGGCGACGCCGACAAGCTCGCCGCGCGCGAGGCCGAGTACAAGGCGCGCTTCGCCAACCCGTTCGTCGCCGGCAACCGCGGCTTCATCGACGACGTGATCCAGCCGCACGAGACCAGGAAGCGCGTCTGCCGCAGCCTGGCGATGCTGCGCGACAAGCGGCTCGACAACCCGTGGCGCAAGCACGGCAACATCCCGCTCTGAGCGATCGGGCATCGTGCCGTGCGTCGTCACCATCGTCATCGCCTGCGCGCCGGGCGTGCGCACGGTCCTGCGGCCGCCGGCGCGCCGACCGGCGCTGCGCGCGCCGAAGCGCTCGCAGCGCTCACGCATTCGGAGTGAAGCATGTTCAAGAAGATCCTGATCGCCAACCGGGGTGAGATCGCCTGCCGCGTGATCCAGACCGCGCACAAGATGGGCATCGCCACGGTGGCGGTGTACTCCGAGGCCGACCGCGACGCGCGCCATGTCGAGCTCGCCGACGAGGCCGTCTTCATCGGCGCCGCGCCGAGCCGCGACAGCTACCTGGTGGCCGACAAGATCATTGCCGCGTGCAAGGCGACCGGGGCGCAGGCCGTGCACCCGGGCTATGGCTTCCTGTCCGAGAACGCCGGCTTCGCGCGCCGCGTCGAGGACGAGGGCCTGGTCTTCATCGGCCCCAGGCACGCCTCGATCAGCGCGATGGGCGACAAGATCGCGTCCAAGAAGCTGGCCATCGCCGCCGGCGTCAGCACCATCCCGGGCTGGAACGAGGCGATCGAGTCGTCCGAGCGCGCGCTGCAGATCGCGCGCGACATCGGCTATCCGGTGATGATCAAGGCCAGCGCCGGGGGCGGCGGCAAGGGCCTGCGCGTGGCCTACGACGACAGGCAGGCCACGGAGGGCTTCAGCGCCTGCCGCAACGAGGCGGGTGCGGCCTTCGGCGACGACCGCATCTTCATCGAGAAGTTCATCGAGGGTCCGCGCCACATCGAGATCCAGGTCGTCGGCGACGCGCACGGCCACGTCATCCACCTCAACGAGCGCGAGTGCTCGATCCAGCGCCGCCACCAGAAGGTGATCGAGGAGGCACCGTCACCGTTCATCAGCGAGGCCACGCGCCGCGCGATGGGCGAGCAGGCGGTGGCGCTGGCCCGCGCCGTGCAGTACCAGAGCGCGGGCACGGTCGAGTTCGTCGTCGGTCGCGACCAGAGCTTCTACTTCCTCGAGATGAACACCCGGCTGCAGGTCGAGCACCCGGTGACCGAGTGCATCACCGGGCTGGATCTGGTCGAGTTGATGATCCGCGTCGCCGCCGGCGAGGCGCTGCCGCTGACGCAGGGGGAGGTGCGGCGCAGCGGCTGGGCGATCGAGTGCCGCATCAACGCCGAAGACCCGCTGCGCGGCTTCCTGCCGTCGACCGGCCGGCTGGTGCGCTGCCTGCCGCCGGCGCAGACGATGCGGGCGGCCGCACCGGTGCCCGAGGGCGGCGGGGTGCGCGTGGACACCGGCGTCGTCGAAGGCGGCGAGATCCCGATGTACTACGACTCGATGATCGCCAAGCTGATCGTCCACGGCGTCGACCGCGGCGATGCGATCGCCCGCATGCGCGAGGCGCTGAACGGTTTCGTGATCCGCGGCGTCGCCAGCTCGATCCCGTTCCAGGCCGCGCTGCTGGCGCACCCGAAGTTCGTCGCCGGCGACTTCGACACCGGCTTCATCGCCGAGCACTACCCGCGCGGCTTCCGCGCCGAGGACGTGCCGCACGACGACCCCGACTTCCTGGTCGCGCTGGCCGGCGCCGTCTACCGCCGCTACCGCGACCGCGCCGCGGCGATCAGCGGCCAGTTGCCGGGCCACGGCGTGGCGATCGGCGAGCAGTTCGTCGTCGTCGTCAAGGGCGAGGGCGGCGCGCACGTGCACCGGCCGGTGAGCATCCGCAGCGACGGCGCGGTCACCGTCACGGTGGGTGGGCGCAGCTATTCGATCGATGGCGACTGGAGCTTTCGCGGCATCCGCGCCAGCGGGCGCTGCAACGGCGAGCCCTTCACCGCGCAGGTCGAGCGTCAGGGGCTGTGGTACCACGTGGCGCACAACGGGCTGGCGATCGACGCCCAGGTGATGAGTGCACGTGCCGCCGAGTTGTTGCGCGTGATGCCGTACAAGGCTCCGGCCGACATGAGCAAGTTCCTGCTCTCACCGATGCCGGGGCTGCTGGTCGACGTCGTCGTCGCGCCGGGGCAGGCGGTGCGCGCGGGGCAGCGGCTGGCGGTGATCGAGGCGATGAAGATGGAGAACATCCTGACCGCGGCGAGCGACGCGACGGTCGCCGAGCTGCTCGCCGCCAAGGGCGAGAGCCTGGCGGTCGACCAGCCGATCCTGAGCTTTGCCTGACGCAGGAGCCGGCGATGGACCAGGGCAAGTCTTTCCGCATCCTCGGCATCCAGCAGATCGCCATCGGCGGCCCCGACAAGCAGCGCCTGAAGTCGCTCTGGGTCGACCTGCTCGGACTGACAGTGGCGACCCGCTTCGTCTCCGAGCGCGAAAACGTCGACGAGGACGTCTGCACGCTGGGCCGCGGCCCGACCGCGGTCGAGGTCGACCTGATGCAGCCGATCGATGCCGGCAGGAAGCCCGCGGTGCACGCCACGCCGCTCAATCACGTCGGCCTGTGGGTCGACGACCTGCCGCAGGCAGTGGCGTGGATGACGGCGCACGGCGTGCGCTTCGCCCCCGGCGGCATCCGCAAGGGCGCCACCGGCCACGACATCTGCTTCATCCATCCGAAGGGCAACGAGCAGTTTCCGATCAGCGGCGAGGGCGTGCTGATCGAGCTGGTGCAGGCGCCGGCCGAGGTCATCGCGGCGCTGCGCTGAGGCTCGAGCCGGGCCAGGCGCGGCCCGCCTGGGCTCGCTGCGCAACCGGCGAGCGCCTGGTGGGGACCGGTGAGGTCGAGGCGCCCAGGGCGGCTTGCAGCGGGCGGCGTGGAGTTGTGCCTGGGCGGCACGGGTCTGCGCTGGCCTGCGCCGTCGAGTGGTCGACGGCGTGCGGGCGACCACGGCGATCGGGCTGGTCATCGTTGCATCGGGTTGCTTTTCGAGCTAAGGCGGGCCGCGGCGCTGCCGAAACCACTGCCACGCGATAGGTATCGCAGGGAGTCGCTCATGATGATCAGCAACGCCATGCCGTCGACCGCCGCCCCGGGCGCTGCCGCCCACGGCATCACCACCATCGCCGGCCCTGACGGCAACCCGGCGCCACGCCGGCCAGGCGGCCGGGACGTCGTGCCGGCCGTCCGGGTCGACGACCGGCACGAGCATCAA
>JBBIPS010000080.1:0-10706 GCA_037442725.1 Burkholderiales bacterium
GAGCCGGGAAGCCACCGGCGCAGGTGCGCAGCGCGCGCGCCAGCCCATCGGCACCGGTGCCGGCGTTGGCGTTGCCGGTGTTGATGACGAGCGCGCGGATGCCGGCACCGCTGGCCAGGTGCTCGCGGCAGACCTGCACCGGCGCGGCACAGAAGCGGTTCTGCGTGAACACGCCGGCCACCGCGCTGCCCTCGGCCAGCGTCATCACCACCAGATCGCGCCGATTCGCCTTGCGCATGCCGGCCATCGCGACGCCGAGCTCGACGCCGGCCACCGGCAGCAGGTCGGCGGGGTTGGGAGCGGCCAGATTGACGGACATGGTGCGGGCTCGAAGGGCGGGATCGGCGATTGTAGGAACACCGACCCGCTGACTAGAATTCGTGCATGGCCCATGCCCTGCCAGCGCCGATCCACCTGTTCGACTACCTGAAACTCGAAGAGTCGAGCCCGACCCGCCACGAATACGTCGGCGGGCGCATCCACGCGATGACAGGTGGCACGATGCGGCACAACCGGATCGCCCTGAACGCTGCCAGCCAACTGTCGAGTCGCTTCGCTGGCACGCCTTGCCAGGTCTTCATCAACGACATGAAGCTGCACGTGCAGGCCACCGACAGCGTCTACTACCCCGACGTCTTCGTCTATTGCGGCTCATCGATCGCAGGCGACGAGAAGCTGGCCCAGGATGCGTTGCTCGTCGTCGAGGTGTCGAGCGACAGCACGGTCGAAATCGACCGCCGCGAAAAACTCACGGCGTACCAGCGCCTGTCCGGCATCCAGGCCTACTGGATCGTCAGCCAGACCGAGCGCCGGGTCGAGCTGCATGCGCGCGACGCCGGTGGCCGCTGGCAGGCCACGGCCTACCTCGGCGACGAAGCCCTGCCGCTGGCCGGGCACGAGGGCGAGCCGGTCGCGCTGGGCCAGCTCTACGCCGGGACCGACCTGGCTTGAACGCGACGCCTGAGGCTGCCGGCTTGGGGGCGCCCGGCTTCAGCCGAGCTTGCCGTGACAGTGCTTGTACTTCCTGCCGCTGCCACACGGGCACGGCTCGTTGCGGCCGACGCGCGGCACCGCGGCCACCTGCGTTGCCGCGTCCGCTTCCTGCGAGACGCTGCCGTCCTCATTCGGGTGGGTGTAGGTGACGTTGGCGACCTGGCCGACGCGCTCCTCGATCGCCTCGGCGGCCTCGGCGGCCTGCTCCTGGCTCTGGATGCGCACCGTCAGCAGCAGTCGCGTGACCTCCATCTTCACCAGGTCGAGCATCTTGGCGAACAGGTCGAAGGCCTCGCGCTTGTACTCCTGCTTCGGGTTCTTCTGCGCGTAGCCGCGCAGGTGGATGCCCTGGCGCAGGTAGTCGAGCGCGGCCAGGTGCTCGCGCCAGTGGGTGTCGATCGCCTGCAGCAGCACCATGCGCATGAAGGGCCCGAACTGCTCGACGCCGACCAGCGCGACCTTGGCTTCGAATGCGGCGTCCGCCGCGTGCACCACTTTCTCGACGATATCCTCATCGGTGATCGTGTCGCTGCCGGCGACCGCATCGGCCAGCGCCACCTCGATCTGCCACTCCTCGGCCAGCGTGCGCTCGAGCGCGGGCAGGTCCCATTGCTCCTCGACGCTCTCGGCCGGCACGTAGGTTCGCACGACCTCGGTCATCGCGCTCCTGCGCAGGTTCGTGATCTGCTCGTCGACCGAGTCCGCCTCGAGGATCTCGTTGCGCTGCTGGTAGATGACCTTGCGCTGGTCGTTCGCGACGTCGTCGTACTCGAGCAATTGCTTGCGGATGTCGAAGTTGCGCGCCTCGACCTTGCGCTGCGCGCCCTCGATCGAGCGGTTGACGATGCCGGCCTCGATGGCTTCGCCCTCGGGCATCTTGAGCCGGTCCATGATCGCGCGCACCCGGTCGCCGGCGAAGATTCGCATCAGCGGATCCTCGAGGGTCGCCCTGGCGACCCGAGCGGCCGCGCAACTGGTTGTCGATGCGCCGGCTCTCATGGCGCTCGGTAGCGATGATGCGCAGCCCGCCGGCGGCCTTGACCTGCTCGTGCAGGCCCTGCCATTCGTCCTTCAACTGCCGGATGCGCTGCGCCTTGTCGTCGGCGGCCACCGTCGCGTCGGCTTCGAGCAGTTGCACCTGCTTCTCGACGTTGCCGCCGAGCACGATGTCGGTGCCTCGGCCGGCCATGTTGGTGGCGATGGTGATGACCCCGGGCCGCCCGGCCTGGGCGATGATCTCGGCTTCCTTGGCGTGCTGCTTGGCGTTGAGCACCTGGTGCGGCAGCTTGGCTTCGGTGAGCAGGCCCGACAGCAGCTCGGAGTTCTCGATCGAGGTCGTGCCCACCAGCGTCGGCTGGCCGCGCTGGTGGCAGGCCCTGATGTCCTCCTGCACCGCATTGAACTTCTCGCGCGCGGTCTTGTAGATCAGGTCCAGCTCGTCCTTGCGGATGGTCGGCAGGTTCGGCGGGATCACCACCGTCTCGAGGCCGTAGATCTCCTGGAACTCGTAGGCCTCGGTGTCGGCGGTGCCGGTCATGCCGGCGAGCTTGCCGTACATGCGGAAGTAGTTCTGGAACGTGATCGACGCGAGCGTCTGGTTCTCGCTCTGGATCTGCACGTGCTCCTTGGCCTCGACGGCCTGGTGCAGCCCGTCGCTCCAGCGCCGGCCGGTCATGAGCCGGCCGGTGAACTCATCGACGATGACGATCTCGCCGTTCTGCACCACGTAGTGCTGGTCGCGGTGGTACAGGTGGTGTGCCCGCAGCGCCGCGTAGACGTGGTGCATCAGCGTGATGTTGGCGGCGTCGTACAGGCTGGCGCCCTCGACCAGCAGGCCGGCCTCGCGCAGCAGCCGTTCGGCGTTCTCGTGGCCGTCCTCGGTCAGGAAGATCTGGTGCCCCTTCTCGTCGACGGTGAAGTCGCCGGGGTCGATCACGCCCTCGCCGGTGCGCACGTCGGCCTCGCCGATCTGCTTCTTCAGCCCCGGGACGATGGCGTCGATGCGCACATACATCTCGGTGCTGTCCTCGGCCTGGCCGCTGATGATCAGCGGCGTGCGCGCCTCGTCGATCAGGATCGAATCGACCTCGTCGACGATGGCGTAGTTCAGCCCGCGCTGCACGCGGTCGGCCACCTCGTGCACCATGTTGTCGCGCAGGTAGTCGAAGCCGAACTCGTTGTTCGTGCCGTACGTGACATCGGCGTTGTACGCGGCCTGCTTCTCCTCGCGCGTGAGCCCCGGGACGTTGACGCCCACCGTCAGGCCCAGGAAGTTGTAGATGCGGCCCATCCACTCGGCGTCGCGCCGCGCCAGGTAGTCGTTGACGGTGACCACGTGCACGCCCTTGGACGACAGCGCATTGAGGTAGACCGGCAGCGTGGCCATCAGCGTCTTGCCTTCGCCGGTGCGCATCTCGGCAATCTTGCCGTCGTGCAGCGTCATGCCGCCGACCAGCTGCACGTCGAAGTGGCGCATCTTCAGCACGCGCTTGCCGGCCTCGCGCACCACGGCGAAGGCCTCGGGCAACAGCTCGTCGAGCGTGGCTCCGGCCGCCACGCGCTGGCGGAACTCGTCGGTCCTGGCGCGCAGCGCGGCATCGTCGAGCCGCTCGAACTGCGGCTCGAGCGCGTTGACCTTCTCGACCACGCGGCGGTAGAGCTTGAGCAGCCGGTCGTTGCGGCTGCCGAAAATCGAGGTGAGAAGCTTGGGCAACATGCGGTGTCGGGGTGGGGTCAGGGGATCCGGCGGCGCGAAGCCTGGCGGACCGGGCCGGCGCCGCAGCGACCCTGCAAAGGACGGTGGGTGCGGCAGCGGGATGTCGGTGCCCGGCCGCAGCGACCGAATTGCAGTCGCCCCGGGTCGGCAGGCAATGCGAGGCCGCATGCCTGCACACGCTGTCGATCTGGAGGAGCCGGAAAACCATCAATTTTATCACCCGCCTTCTGGCGACCCCGGGGCGACACCCTGCAGCTGCCGTCGCGACCTTCGTCGTGGCTACACTGCCCGCCATGGCCTCGGCGCGCCCGTCTGCTTCCACCCGCGACGCCGCCGGCCACACGCTGGCGCTGCGCCAAGCGCTCGATCGCAGCGAGCCGCTGACGCGCCTGACGCAGCGGCTGCGCGAATCGAGCGCGCGCCTGGCCGCGATCGCCGACGACCTGCCTGCGGACTTGCGGGCGCACGTCCAGGCCGGGCCGATCGACGACAAGGGCTGGAAGCTGCTGGCGGCCAACGGCGCGGTGTCGGCCAAGCTGCGCCAACTGCTGCCGGCGCTCGAGGCCCGGCTGGCAGAGCTGGGCTGGCCCGCACTGCCGATCCGCGTGCGCGTGCTGAAGGACTGACGGGCCGCGCTCGCAGCCCACCCGTTCAGCCGATCGTCAGCACCAGTCCCAGCGCCACCGCGCTGCCCAGGGCTGCCAGGCCGTGGCAGGTGGCCTTGATGCCGGGCCCGACGTGCACGCCCAGGTCGTGCAGCGTGTGGTACAGGCGATGCATGCCATGGAACAGGAACAGCGAGATCACGACGACGATGGCCAGCTTGCCCAGCGGATGGTGCACGGCGCCGAGCATGCGGTCGTAGCCCATCGCTTGCGGGCCGAAGCCGATGCCGGCCGGGATCAGCAGACCGGTGAGCAGCACCAGCACCGGCCCGACGAGCGCCGCCAGCATGCCGCCGGCGCCGAACAACGACCAGAAGATCGGCTTGTTGGAGCGCTTGTAGCGGCGAGTCGGCGTGACGCTCATGTCAGCGTCCCCCACGCCAGCGCGAGCACCAGCAGGCTGGCCAGGCCGGCCGCCAGCAGCCCGCCGCGGACGATCGTCGAGTCGGCCACGCGCCGGCCGTGCCAGCGGATGAACGGCAGCGTCTTGGGCATCACCTCGAACCAGGTCCAGGCGTGAAAGGTGATGGCCACCAGCGCCAGCGCATGGAACACGAGCGACGCCGGCGCGGCCAGCGCCGCGCGCCAGGCCTCGAACGCCGCGCGCCCCTGGCCGAGCCGCCACAGGCCGAACAGCAGCACCAGTGCGTAGCCGATGACGAAGACGCAGGTGGCCTCGCGCAGCAGGTAGCGGCGGTAGAACGGCAGCCGCTGCCACCAGGCGCCCATCGGCCGCACGTAGCTCCGCGGCGCGCTCATGGCCGGCTCCTGCCGCGCGGCGCGATAAATCGCATGAAGTAGTCCTTCGTGCTGTTGATCTTGTTCTGGTTGATCGCGCGTGCCGGGTCGACCCCCTTGGGGCAGACCTCGGAGCAGAAGCCGACCAGCGTGCAGCCCCAGACGCCGGTCTCGTCGTTGATCACCTCCATGCGCTCGGCCTTGCCCTCGTCGCGCGAGTCGGCGTTGTAGCGGTGCAGCAGCGCCAGCGCCGCCGGGCCGGTGAACTTGCCGCCCAGCCCGTACTGCGGGCACGCGGCGTAGCACAGCAGGCAGTTGATGCACTCGGAGAACTGGTAGTAGTCGTCGATCTGCGCCGGCGTCTGCACACTCGCACCGTCGGCCGGCGTGCGCGGCTGGTCGGTGATGATGTAGGGCTTCACCGATTCGAGCTTGTGCAGGAAGTCGGACTGGTCGATCGCCAGATCACGCACGATCGGGAAGTGCGTCAGCGCCTCGACGCGCACCGGCCCGGGCACCAGATCGCGCAGGAAGGTGTGGCACGACAGCATCGGCACACCGTTGACCATCGCGCCACAACTGCCGCAGATGGCCATGCGGCACGACCAGCGGAAGGTCAGGCTGCCGTCGACGTGATCCTTGATGTACTGCAGCCCCTGCAGCAGCGACATGTCTTCGGTGTACGGCACGTCGTAGGTCTGCAGGTGCGGCTCGACGTCCTGCTCGGGGTTGTAGCGCAGGCATTCGAGGGTGATGGAGCGTGTTGTGGTCATGCGTGTCGACCCTTCAGCTGAGTTCGACCTTCTGCCCGGCGCCGCCGTAGGTGCGCGCTCTGGGCGGCGACCTGGTGAGGGTGACCGGCGCATGCTCGATGCGCGGCGCCGCATCGCCCTGCGAGTGCGCCAGCGTGTGGCGCAGGAAGTTGACGTCGTCGCGCTGGCTGAAGCCGTCCAGCCGGACATGCGCGCCACGCGACTCCTTGCGCTGCAATGCGCTGTGCGCGATGGCCTCGGCCACCTGCAGCGTGCCGCCGAGCTCGAGCGCCGCCAGCCACTCGGTGTTGAAGGCGCGATTGCGGTCGTCCAGCCGCACGCCGCGCCGGTAGCGCTGGCGCAACTCAGCCAGCGCGTCGCAGGCGAGCTGCATCGATGTGGCCTCGCGGTAGATGCCGACGTTGTCTTCCATCGTCTCGCGCATCGCGTCGCGCAGCGTGGCCAGACGCTCGCCGGCATCGACGCGCAACAGCGCCAGCGCGCGCTCGGCGCCGGCCTCGGCCCGGCGTTGCACAGCCTGCTGCACCGCCGCGGCAGGGGCGGGCGTCGCGGCCGCGTGGCGCGCCGCCGACTCGCCCGCCACCTTGCCGAAGACGACGATCTCGGCCAGCGAGTTCGAGCCCAGCCGGTTGGCGCCGTGGATGCCGACGCTCGAGCATTCGCCGGCGGCGAACAGCCCCGCCAGCGGCGTGGCGCAGTCGACGTCGCAGAGGATGCCGCCCATCGTGTAGTGCACCGCCGGGCTGACAGGGATCGGCGCGGTCACCGGGTCGACGCCGGCGAAGGTGCGCGCCGCCTCGGTGATCAGCGGCAGGCGCTCCATGATGCGTTGCTCGCCGAGCTGGCGCAGGTCGAGGTGGACCGCCGGGCCCTGCGGCGTCACGATCGTTCGGCCCTTGCGCTGCTCGTGCCAGAACGCCTGCGAGAGCCGGTCGCGCGGGCCCAGCTCCATCGCCTTGGGCCGCGGCCAGGGCTCGAGCGGGCCGAGGCCGTAGTCCTGCAGGTAGCGGTAACCGTCCTTGTTGGTGAGGATGCCGCCTTCGCCGCGGCAGGCCTCGGTGATCAGGATACCGGTGCCGAGCAGGCACGTCGGGTGGTACTGCATGAACTCCATGTCGCGCAGCGGCACGCCCTGCGCATAGGCCAGCCCCATGCCGTCGCCGGTGACGATGCCGGCGTTGGTGTTGTGGCGGTAGGCGCGGCCGGCGCCGCCGGTGGCCAGCACCACCGAGCGCGCCCGGATCGCCACCAGCTCGCCGCTGGCGATCTCGATCGCGAGCACGCCCTGCACCGCGCCGTCCTCGACCAGCAGTTCGGTGCAGAAGAACTCATCGAAGCGTCGGATCGACGGCAGCCGCAGCGAGGTCTGGAACAGCGTGTGCAGGATATGGAAGCCGCTCTTGTCGGCGGCGAACCAGGTGCGCTGCACCTTCATGCCGCCGAAGTAGCGCACGTTGATGTGGCCGTCGGGCTGCCGACTCCACGGGCAGCCCCATTGCTCGAGCTGGATCATCTCGTCGGTGCAATGGGCGACGAAGTACTCGACCGCGTTCTGCTCGCACAGCCAGTCGCCGCCCGCGACGGTGTCGTCGAAGTGCTTGTCCAGGCTGTCCTCGGGGCGCACGACACCGGCCGCGCCGCCCTCGGCGGCGACGGTGTGGCTGCGCATCGGCACCACCTTGGACACGAGCGCGACCGCGAGCCTGGGCTCGACCTGCGCGGCGGCGATGGCGGCACGCAATCCCGCGCCCCCGGCGCCCACGACGACGACATCGGCCTGGAAGGTTTGCATGGCGGACGGCCCGGGTGATGGCTGGGTGCGCTTCGATCTACACGTGGACGTCGAGCAACTGGTACAGGCCGCCGAACAGCGTGCGCCGGCTCGCCACGCGCGCTGTGCTGCCGGGCGGGAACCAGTCGGTGAGCGGAGCGCGCCAGAGGTCGAGCGCGAACGGCTCGAAGGCGCGCAGGATCGCCACCATCGGCCAATACAGCGGGTGCGCGGGGTGCGGCCGGGCGTAGTCGAGGATCACCAGCCGGCCGCCCGGCTTGACGACGCGCAGCGCCTCGGCCAGCGTGGCGCGGCGCACGTCCTCGGGCATCTCGTGCAGCAGGAAGAACAGCAGCGCGCGGTCGTAGCACGCGCTGTCGAACGGCAGGTTGGCCGAATTGCCGTGCACCAGGCCGACGCTGTGGCCGGGCCCGAGTTTGCGCTGCAGGTTGTCGAGCTGCACCGGCAGGATGTCGACGACCTCGATCGACGCGTCGGCATCGTGCTCGGGGACACGGCGTGACAGCCTGCGAGTCAGGTCACCGTAGACGCAGGCGATCTGCAGCGTGCGCCCGGGCAGCATCGCGCCGAGCAGGTCGATGGCCGCGTCGCGCAGGCGCCGGTAGTTGCCCCACAGGATCAGGCTGACCAGCCACTGGCGCTCGAACAGCTTGACCGCCTTCGGGTGCACGTAGGCCCACCAGTACACCCGCGTCAGATAGGCCGGCACTTCGCGCGACGGCGCGGCGTCGAGCGCAGCGCTCGCCTGCAGAACGTCCACTGGCATGCGATCTCCCTCCGATCCCTCGCCGCACATTACACGCCGCTGCGGCAGGAAAATATTGACGCAAGTCGATGTTTTGCGCTGCATCAGTCCGGCACGTCGCCGCGGGATGGCCCCACTAGAATGCGGCGCTGCCTCGCCCCGGAACGCTCCCGCATGACCCGCAAGCTCTTCGTCACCACCGCCCTGCCGTACGCCAACGCGGCCTTCCACATCGGCCACGCGATGGAGTACATCCAGGCCGACACGTGGGTGCGGGCGCAGCGCATGCGCGGCGCCGAGGTCGACTTCGTCTGTGCCGACGACGCGCACGGCGCGCCGATCATGATCGCCGCCGAGAAGGCCGGCAAGACGCCGCAGGAGTTCGTCGCCGCGATCGCTGCCGGGCGCTGGCGCACGCTCGACGGCCTGCACATCGCGTTCGACAACTGGCACTCGACCGACAGCCCCGAGAACCACCGCCTGGCGCAGGAGATCTACCTCGCGCTGCGCAGGAACGAGCTGATCGACGTGCGCCAGGTCGAGCAGTTCTTCGATCCCGACAAGGGCATGTTCCTGCCCGACCGCTTCATCAAGGGCGAGTGCCCCAGGTGCGGCGCCCAGGACCAGTACGGCGACAACTGCGAGGTCTGCGGCGCGGTCTATCAACCCACCGAGCTGAAGAACCCGACCTCGGCGCTGACCGGCGCCACACCGGTGCTGCGGTCCAGCGAGCACTACTTCTTCCGCCTGTCCGACCCGCGTTGCGTCGCATTCCTCGAGCACTGGACGCAGGATGGCAAGCTGCAGCCCGAGGTGGCGAACAAGGTCAGGGAGTGGTTCGCGCGCGACGACGCCGGCCGCACCGGGCTGGGCGACTGGGACATCAGCCGCGATGCGCCCTACTTCGGCATCGAGATCCCCGACGCACCGGGCAAGTACTTCTACGTCTGGCTCGACGCGCCGATCGGCTACCTGGCGTCGCTGAAGAACCTGCTCGACAAGCGCGGCCAGGACTTCGACGCCTACCTGGCCGACCCGGCGCTCGAACAGGTGCACTTCATCGGCAAGGACATCGTCACCTTTCACACGCTGTTCTGGCCGGCGATGCTGCACTTCTCGGGCCGCAAGGTGCCCAACCACGTCTTCGTGCACGGCTTCCTCACCGTCAACAACGACAAGATGAGCAAGAGCCGCGGCACCGGCATCAGCCCGCTGCGCTATCTCGAGCTCGGCCTCGACGCCGACTGGCTGCGCTACTACATCGCCGCCAAGCTCAACGGCCGCGTCGAGGACATCGACTTCGCCGCCGACGATTTCGTCGCCCGCGTCAACGCCGACCTGGTCGGCAAGTACGTCAACATCGCCAGCCGCGCCGCGGGGTTCCTGGCCAGGCGCTTCGGCGGCCGGCTCTCGGCCGACCTCGGCGTCGAAGGCCGCGTGCTGCTCGACGGGCTGCGCGCGCGCTGCCCGGTGATCGAGCAGTTGTACGAGGAACGCGAGACGGGCAAGGCGGTGCGCGAGACCATGCTGCTGGCCGACCGCGTCAACGAGTACGTCGAACAGCACAAGCCGTGGGAGCTGGCCAGACAGGCCGGTGACGATGCCGCCAAGCTCGCCGCGCTGCACGACGTCTGCTCGGTGTGCATCGAGGCCTTCCGGGTGCTGACGATCTACCTCAAGCCGATCCTGCCCGCACTGGCCGAGCGCGCCGAGGCCTTCCTGCGCGTCGAGCCGATGCAGTTCGCCGACGCCGCGCGCGCTCTCGGCCACCACACGATCGGCGGCTACCAGCACCTGATGCAACGCGTCGATGCAGAACGCGTCGAGGCATTGTTCGAGCCGCCACCGACGGCGCCGCAGGCCGCACCCGGCGGCGAAGCCATCGGCGACGAGATCGGCATCGACGAGTTCAGCAAGGTCGACCTGCGCATCGCGCGCATCGTCGATGCCGAGGCCGTCGCCGGCAGCGACAAGCTGCTGCGATTGACGCTCGACGCGGGCGAGGGACGCACGCGCCAGGTCTTCAGCGGCATCAGGAGCGCCTACGCGCCGCAGGACCTGGTCGGCAAGTACACCGTGCTGGTGGCCAACCTGGCGCCGCGCAGGATGAAGTTCGGCCTCAGCGAAGGCATGGTCCTCGCCGCCAGCCACGCCGACGCCCGCGCGCAGCCGGGCCTGTTCCTCCTCGAGCCCCACCCCGGCGCGCAGCCGGGCATGCGGGTGCGCTGAAGCGGCCCGTGCCGCCGCGCCGCCGCCGGCTGCCGGCGCGACCTGCGGTCCTCGC
>JBBIPS010000081.1:0-10514 GCA_037442725.1 Burkholderiales bacterium
ATGGTCCGTCAGGTCCACCTGCAGCGGCGTGATCGACACCGCGCCGTTGGCGGTGGCATGGAAGTCCGTGCCCTCGCCGCCTTCGCGCGCGTCGCCGGCCGGGCCGATCCAGTAGATCGGCTCGCCGCGCGGGTTGCTCTGGCGGTGCACCGGCTCGCTGGCGTGGCGGCGGCCGAGCCGCGTCACGCGGCGCGGCAGCGCGTCGGCGTCGGCACGGTTCGGAATGTTGACGTTGAGCAGCCAGGCCCCGGCCGGCGGCGCCGCTGCCAGAACCTGCTCGACGAGCGCGCGCGCGACGCGGGCGGCGGCGTCGAGGTGCGTCCAGCCGCGCTCGACCTGCGAGAAGGCGATCGCCGGGATGCCGAACAGGTAGCCCTCCATCGCTGCCGCGACGGTGCCCGAGTAGAGCGTGTCGTCACCCATGTTCGCACCCTGGTTGATGCCCGACAGCACCAGGTCGGGCCGCTGCTCGAGCAGCCCGGTGAGCGCGACGTGCACACAGTCCGACGGCGTGCCGTTGACGAAGCGATAGCCGCGCTGGTGCTCGCCTTCGGCGCTGAACACCGACAGCGGGCGGTTCAGCGTCAACGAATTGGAAGTGCCGCTGGCGTTCTGCTCGGGCGCGATGACCTCGATCTGACCGAGCCCGTGCATCGCACCCACCAACGCGGCCAGACCGGGCGCGAGATAGCCGTCGTCGTTGGCGATGAGGATGCGCATGCCGGCCGATTGTAGGCAGCCGTCACCCGCGGGACGCGCGCGGCGCGTCGCGTCTGCCTATGATCCGGGCTCCGCCTGGAGACACCCGCATGCAAGCCTGGATCTGCGACAACCCCGTCGGCGTCGAAGCGCTGCAATGGAAGGACGTGCCGACGCCCGAGCCCAAGCCGGGCGAAGTCCGGTTGGCCGTGCGCGCCGCGAGCCTGAACTTCCCCGACATCCTGATCGTGCAGAACAAGTACCAGTTCAAGCCGCCGCTGCCGTTCGTGCCGGGCTCGGAGTTTGCCGGCGTGGTCGATGCGGTCGGCGACGGCGTCACGCAATTCAAGATCGGCGACCGCGTCGCGGCGCTCGCCGGCAGCGGCGGCTTCGGCACCCACGCCTGCGTGCCGGTCGAGCGCTCGATGGCGCTGCCCGCCGGCTTCGCCTTCGAGGACGCCGCGGCATTCGCCTTCACCTACGGCACCTCGCACCACGCGCTGATCGACCGGGGCGCGCTGAAGGCCGGCCAGACCGTGCTGGTGCTCGGCGCAGCCGGCGGCGTCGGCAGTGCCGCGCTGCAGATCGCCAAGGCCGCCGGCGCCCGCGTCATCGCCGGCGCCTCGACCGACGACAAGTGCGCGCTGTGCACCTCGCTCGGCGCCGATGCCACCATCAACTACAGCCGCGAGAACATCCGCGATGCGCTCAAGGCCTTGACCGGCGGCGGCGGCCCCGACGTGGTGTACGACCCGGTCGGTGGCGACCTGGCCGAGCCGGTGTTGCGCTCGATGGCCTGGCGCGGCCGCTACCTGGTGATCGGCTTCGCCTCGGGCGGCATCCCCGCGCTGCCGTTCAACCTGCCGCTGCTCAAGGGCGTCTCGATCGTCGGCGTCTTCTGGGGCGAGTTCGTCCGGCGTGAGCCGCAGGCCAACCTGCGCTCGCTCGCCGAGCTGATGGCGTGGTACGCACAGGGCAAGGTCAAACCGGTCATCGACAAGCTGATGCCGATGACGGAACTGCGCACGGCGTACGCGCGCATGAACCAGCGCCAGGTGCTCGGCAAGGTGGTGCTGGTCAATGCGTAAACATTGGTGACGGCGCGCGGCGCACCCGCGGCTGAGGGTGCCCGACCCAGCAGCATCTGAGCTAGCATGCGCGCTCGGGAGAACCACAGGCATGGGCGTCAAGGTCCTCATCATCGAAGACAACCCCGTGGCGCGCGGCTTCCTGTGCCGCGTGGTGCGCGAGAGCTTCAGCGACGCGATCGCCATCACCGAAGCGGGTGACCTCGAGACGGCACGAGCCCAGATCAATCTGACCGGCGGGCCGGGCGGACTGCACGGCGTCGACCCGTTCAAGCTGATCCTGGTCGACCTCGAATTGCCCGACGGCAACGGCATGGAGTTGCTGTCCGAGCTGACGCACTACCCGGCGACCAAGGTGGTGACGACGCTGTACTCCGACGATGACCACTTGTTCCCCGCCCTGCAGTGCGGCGCCGACGGCTACCTGCTGAAGGAGGACCGCTTCGAGGTGCTGGTCGAGGAGTTGCAGAAGATCGTGCGCGGCCAGCCACCGCTGTCGCCGGCGATCGCGCGCCGCCTGCTCACGCACTTCCGACGCAGTCTGCGGCCGGACCTTCCGGCGCCCGATTCGGGCTTCACGACGCCGACCGATTTCGCCAGCACGAGCCGGCCGGTGCCGATCGAAACGGCGCCCGACCATGACCGCCTGACGCCGCGCGAGACCGAGGTGCTCACCTTCCTGAGCAAGGGCTTCACGATCAAGGAAATCGCCAGCCTGATGGGCATCAAGTGGTTCACCGTCAACGACCACATCAAGTCCATCTACAAGAAGCTCAACGTGTCGAGCCGCGCCGAGGCGGCGGTGCTGGCCACCAAGCAGGGACTGGTCTAGCGCGGCGCAGCAGCCGCCGCCGCGACGGGCTCGACGATGGACCTTACGGCGCCACGGCAGCGCCCGGCAGGCAGCGGGGCCGCATCGACCGCCGGCCCCGATTCGTCGCTCGACCCGGTCTGGCTCGACTCCTCCAGCGCGCAGCTCACGGCGCCGCCGGTGTGCTGGGCGCGTTGGCAACTGCGCGCGGCGCTGGCGCTGGCCCTGCTCGGATGCGTCGCGTTGTTCCTGCTGCTCACGCTGCTGGCCGCGGGCCCTCACGTTGCGGCCAGTTGGCGTGCCGCCGGCGGCGGCGTCGAGCTGGTGGCCACCGCACACCCGGCGCTCCAGCCGCGGATCGGCCGCCACTTGCTGGCGATCGAGTCGGGCGATGGCCGGCACATCGACACCAGCGTCGCGTTGCTGCAGCGCGCGCCACGCTGGATCGTCGACGATGCGGTGCGCGAGCGTCAGGTCGTACTGCAGGATGAGGTCGGCCGCGCGCTGCGCCAGCCGACCCTGAGGCTGTGGTTCGACGACCGCAGCGTCGTCGAAGTCAAGCCTGTGCCCCGCGGCTTCGCCGGACTGGGCGCGACGTTCTGGCTGCTGTGCGCTCTGGCGCTGGCGCTGTACCTGGTCGCGCTGGCGGTGGCGCTGTCCAGCCCCGCGCGGATCAACCTGCTCTACGCGGTGGTGGCGCTGAGCCAGAGCGTCAACCTGCTGCTGATCGCCATCGAATCGCTGCTGGGCATGGGTGTGGCCCCCGGCTTCGCGCGACTCGATCTCGAGCTGCGCACGCTGTGCGACCTGAGCGCCGCGGCGGCCGTGCTGCATGGCTGCGCGGTCTATCCACGCCGGCTGCCGCGCGGCAACTGGGTCGCGGGCGCGAGCTGGATCGTCGCGCTGCTGGCTGGCGGCTCGGCCGTGCTGACGCGCGTTCCGGGCCTGTGGTGGTGGACGCAGGGGCTGCTCATCGGCTACGGCCTGGCCACCGTCGCGCTGCTGGGCTGGGCCTACCGCAGCGTGCCCCACCCGTTCGCCGGCGCGCTGCGCCGGCTCGGCGTGGCGGCCAACGGCACGCTGATCCTGTTGACGCTGGCGATCGCGCTGGCCAGTCGCGAGCCGCGGGCGCAGCTGACGATCGCCACCATCGGCTCGGTGGTCTGGTATGTGTTCTTCGCCTCGCTGCTGCTGCTGGTGCCGTTCCTGGCACGCTCGCAGCAACTGTTGCGCGAGTTCGCGCTGATGGCCGGCGTCAGCACCGTGGCCACCTCGCTCGACCTGCTGTTCGTCGCGGTCTTCGCGCTCGGACCGTTCGAGTCGCTGACGCTGTCGCTGCTGGTTTCGCTCGGCCTTTACGCCGGCGCGCGCCAGTGGCTGCTCGACCAGCTCGCCGGCAGCCGCAGCCTCAGCGCCGAGCGCATGTTCGAGAGTCTGTACCGCGTCGTGCGCCAACTCGAGCTCGCGCCGCGCACCGCGGCCGACCAGCTCGCGCGCCTGCTGCGCGAGCTGTTCGAGCCGGCCGAGCTCACGCGCACGTCGCGCCAGGTATCGCGCAGCCGCGTCGCGCCCGACGGCTCGACGCTGCTGGTGCCGATCCCGCATCTTCCCGGCGCGGGTGAGGCTGGAACGGCGCCGGGCGCCATCGTGCTGCGCTTCGCACGGCACGGCCGACACCTGTTCACGCGCGAGGACGCACGCCTGAGCGACCGCGTGCTCGAACAACTGCGCCACGCCGTGGCCTACGAGCATGCCGTCGAACAGGGCCGCACCGAGGAGCGCACCCGCATCGCGCAGGACCTACACGACGACATCGGCGCACGTCTGCTGACGCTGATGTACCGGGCACCGAGCCCGGAGATCGAGGACTACCTCCGTCACACGCTGCAGGACCTGAAGACGCTCACGCGCGGCCTGGCCGCATCCAACCATCTGCTGTCGCACGCCGCCGGCGAGTGGAAGGCCGACATCACGCAGCGGCTCGGCCTCGCCCACTGCGACCTCGACTGGTCGTTCAGCGTCGACCGCGACATCGCCCTGACCGTGGTGCAGTGGTCGGCGTTGACGCGCGTGCTGCGCGAGCTGGTCAACAACATCATCGCGCATGCGCAGGCCACGCAGGTCGAGATCGCCGCGCAACTCGAACGCGGACGCCTGAGCGTGACGGTCAGCGACGACGGTATCGGCCGCCAGCCCGAGACCTGGTCGCACGGGCTCGGCCTGGGTGGGGTGCGCAAGCGGGTCAAGCTGCTCGGCGGCGAGGTGACCTGGCGCGAACGCGCGCCGCAGGGCATCGTCTGCGACCTGCGGGTGGCGCGGCTGGGTGAGCGCCAGTGAGCACGGGCTGAAGCAGCGGATCGATCGCAGCAGCGCCCGCGCGGTTCAGCCGGGCACGCCCTGGGCGGCGTCGTCGGCACCTCAATCTCCGGCGGCGTCCGGTGGCGGGCAACGGCACGCGAGTCGGCGCCGCCGCCAGCATGGCCCGGGCTACCGGTGCGCGGCGCGGCGGCGCGCCCAGCCACCGCCGGCGATCAAGCCGGCCAGCAGCAGCGCCCAGGTCCGAGGCTCGGGCACCGGGCTGGCGGGCGGCAGGGCGTCCAGCGTCACCTGTCCACCGCTCTGCAGCAGGCCGAGCACAACGCCGGGATCACCGGCAAACGTGGCGACATTGCCCTTCAGGTCGAAGCTGCCCTCGATCCAGGCATCCAGGCTGCCGTCGGCCTTCTGCGGACGGTAGCGCAGCTTCACCTTGTCATAGAACAGTGAAGCCGTCGCCGTCTGGCCGCTGCCGCTGCCGCTGAGATGGAAGCTGGTCAACACTGTGTTGGCGAAGATCATCTCGAAGAAAGGTTCAGCCTTCTTGCCGCCGGGCTTGATGACATCGAGCGTCGCGTCCTTGAAATGCTTGCCGGTGGCGACGCCGAGAAAGAGCGGGATCGCGCTCCTGTCGAGGCCCTGCAGCCAGGCGAAGTCCTGGAACACGGCCTTGCCCGCGCCGGCGCCGCCCCCTCCCGACGGCGAACCGGTGTTGGTCAGGCCCCAGGACCAGCTCTGGACGTCGATCCAGCCCTCGTACCCGACGAGGACCGACTCGCCGACGATCGTGTCGATCTTGAGCTCATAGTTGAACACCGCCCAGGCGGGCGATGCCCAAAGCGACGCGACCGATGCCAAACAAGCCAGGGTTTTCCTCATGGCGCTTCTCCGGTGGTTGGCGTGCACCAGCGCCGCGACCGATCGGGGCGACGCGTTGACACGCGGGCGCCCAGCGTTGCATCGTCGCCCGGCCGCCGCAATCCCCAGGACATGGCCCCGGCACCCCCGGAGCGCCAGGTTCATGGACTGCGCCCGGTCCTGCGCACGGTCGCGGCGGGGCCGCGCGCCGGGCGCCACAGCGGGAGGGCAGGCAGACTGCCTCGGCGCCAGCGCCGTGCCGGGTCAGCCTGCGAGGCTGTCGCGCACGCGCTGCAGCCGCGCCTTGGCATCGTCGGCCACCGCGCGGACTTCGGGCTTGTCGATCAGGTCGACCATCGTCTGTGGGTCGATGAAGCCGACCGTGATGCGACCGTCGGCCTCCTGGCGCACGACGACGTTGCACGGCAGCAGCAGGCCGATGTCGGGCTCGGCCTGCAGCGCCCGGTGCGCCAGCGGCGGGTTGCACGCGCCCAGGATGCGATACGGACGCACGTCGGCGCCGAGCTTGGCCTTGAGCGTGGCCTGCACGTCGATCTCGGTGAGAACGCCGAAACCCTCGGTCCTGAGTGCTGCAGTGACCTTGTTCAACGCGTCGTCGAACGAGGTGTCGAGCGTGGTGTGAAATCCGTACGTCATCGGAAGACTCCTTGCATGGCAAAGCCCGATGATGCAGCGATTCCGGCCGCCGTGGCGCTGGCCGCGCGTGAAGCCCCGCCCCGGCCGACGACATTCGTCGTCAGCCCCCCCCAGAGCAGGCAGGCGGAGTCGGGAGTGGCGAGTCGCTCGCCAGCGGCGGCGAGAATGCCCCCGACCCGCGACCTCGGGTCGACGAGGCGCTCCGACCGCCGCGCGGCCCTGCCATGGTGCCGGGCTGCGCAAGCGCCCGTACCATCGAGGATCCAACGCCAGCCCGCGCGGCGACCAACGACCATGCCCGACCCAGCCTTCCCCGACGCCGCCGCCGCCTGGAACCGGCGCTTCGACAACCCCGACTACATCTTCGGCCAGGAGCCCAACGAATACCTGCGCGCGCACGCGGACCTGATAACCCCGGGTGGACGCGTCCTGAGCGTTGCCGACGGCGAGGGGCGCAACAGCGTCTGGCTGGCGCGTCGGGGTCTGCGGGTGGACGCCTTCGACATCGCCGAGGCGGGCGTGGCCAAGGCGCGCAAGCTGGCGGCCCGCGCGGGCGTGGCCGTCGACTTCAGCGTCGCCGATTGCGAAAGCTGGCCGTGGCCGGTCGAGACCTACGACGCGGTGGCCGCGATCTTCGTCCAGTTCGCCGACCCGGCGGCACGCGCGCGGCTGTTCTCGAACATCGTGCGCGCGCTCGGGCCCGGTGGCCTGCTGGTGCTGCAGGGCTACACGCCCAGGCAGCTCGAGTACAAGACCGGCGGCCCGCCCCTGGCATCGCACCTGTACACCGCCGAGCTGCTGCGTGAAGCGTTCGCGGCACTGCACATCATCGAGTTGCGCGAGTACGAGGCCGATCTCGCCGAGGGCATCCAACACCACGGACGCTCGGCGCTGATCGGCCTGGTGGCGCGCAAACGCTGAGCGCGCCACCCGAGCGACGACGTGCATCGGGTGGCCGCCGGCGCGGGCAGACCAACGCGCAGGCGCTGCATCGTGTGCTTGCGAGGCTGCAGCGGCCAGCCGGCTCGAGCCACCCGGCGAAGAGCTTCACAGTCCGACCCGAGCGCCGACACGGTCGCTGTCACGATCGCGCGGTGCCCGATTCCCGACGCCGCGGCGGCGCCCGGCCGGACACACTTCATGCAGTGGTGCGACGACGGGTTGCCGTCCGGCGGGAACGGCGCCGTCACAGCGGCGGCGCCACCCCGAGCCGCTCGCTCCATTCGCGCATCTGCCGCACCAGCCCGGGCTCGATCGGGATGCCGCTGCGTTCGCGCTCGCGCTGCAGCGCCAGTTCGGGGTCGCCCGGCATCAGTGGCGCACCGGGCTCGGCGGCCAGCGCCTGCGCCATCTGCGCGACGGCGGCGCCGATCGTCGAACCGCCGGCGAAGCGCACGGGGTCGATGACGATGAAGAAGGCGCCGATGCGGCGCGGTGCATCGAGGTCGGCGAACATCTTCGGGATGTTCGGCCCCCACGGATTGCCATGCAACGGCCCGCACAGCAGGTCGACCATCAGCGCCAGCGCATAGCCCTTGTGCCCGTACGCGGCGCCGCCCAGCGGCGTGACCGCCACCGCGGCGTCGGCGTCCGTGGTGGGTCGGCCCTGCGCGTCGATCGCCACATCGGGCGGAAGCGGGTGGCCCTCGCGGCGCGCGTTCATCACCCGGTTCCACGGGATCGACGTCGTCGCCATGTCCAGGCACACCGGCTCGCCGCCATCACGCGCAAAGGCGATCGAGATCGGGTTGGTGCCGAAGAACGCGCGCTCGCCGCCATGCGCCGCAGCGATGCTGTCGGCGTGGGTGAAGGCCAGCGCCACCAGCCCCTGGCGCGCCGCTTCGCGCGTGTACAGCGCCATCGCGCCGCAGTGCGACGAGTCGTTGACGCCGACGGCGCCGATGCCGTTCTCGCGTGCCAGCACTATCGCCAGCGCATTCGCCCGGTGCGCCACCAGGATGCCGTGGCCCTGGTCGCCGGCGACTTGCGCAGTGCACGGTCCGGTGCGCTTGACGACCATATGCGGCCGGGCCTTGATCGAGCCGCGTGAGAGACGATCGAAGTAGTGCGTCAGCCGCGCGACGCCGTGCGAGTCGACGCCCCACAGGCTGGTCTGCACCAGGCTCGCGGCCAGCCGTGTCGCGTCGGCCTCGGGCAGGCCGAGCCTGACCAGGCATTGCGCTGCCCACTGGCGCAGCGTGGCGGCGGGCACGGCGATGCTGCCGGCGGCGACGGGTTGGCTCATGCGGGCAGGCTCATGCGTTGGTCTCGTGGCTGGACGCGACGGCGATGGGGTGGCTCATGAAGTGAACCCGTCGGGATGCGGTGCAGCGCGGGCACTGCTGCGCTGCACTGCAAACTACATGACGGCGCCGAGCTGCCACGGCACGAACTCGTTCTGGCCGTAGCCGTGCCGCTCGCTCTTCGTCGCGCGGCCCGACGCGGTCTCCAGCATCAGCCGGAAGATGCGCTCACCGGCCGCATCGACCGTCTCCAGCCCGTCGACGATGCCGCCGCAGTCGAGGTCGATGTCGTCCTGCTGCCGGCGCCACAGCTCGGTGTTCGTCGACAGCTTGAGCGACGGGCTCGGTGCACAGCCGTACGCTGAGCCGCGGCCGGTCGTGAAACAGATCAGGTTGGCGCCACCCGCGACCTGGCCGGTGGCCGAGGCCGGGTCGTAGCCCGGCGTGTCCATGAACAGCAGCCCACGCGCGCTGGGGCGCTGTGCGTACTCGAGCACCTCGACCAGGTCGGTCGTCCCGCTCTTGGCGATCGCGCCGAGCGACTTCTCGAGGATCGTCGTCAACCCGCCGGCCTTGTTGCCTGCCGACGGGTTGTTGTCCATGCGCATGCCATGGCGCGCGGTGTAGGCCTCCCACCAGGCGATGCGCTCGAGCAGCTTGTCGGCCACCGCGCGGGTCGCCGCGCGCCGCGTCAGCAAGTGCTCGCCGCCGTAGATCTCGGGCGTCTCGGACAGCATCGCGCTGCCGCCGTGGCGCACCAGCCGATCCACCGCGGCGCCGAGCGCCGGGTTGGCGCTGATGCCCGAGTAGCCGTCCGAGCCGCCGCACTGCAGACCCAGCAGGAGGTGGTGCGCCGCGACCGGCTGGCGCTGCACGCGGTTGGCTGCCGGCAGCATCGCCTCGATCAGGGCGACGCCGTGCGCCACGGTCCTGGCCGTACCGCCGCTGTCCTGGATGTTGAAGCCGACGAGCTGCGCCCCGGCACGCAGGCCCTCCTGCGCGAGCAGGCCATCGATCTGGTTCGTCTCGCAGCCCAGCCCGACAACCAGCACGGCGGCGAAGTTGGGGTGGCGCGCATAACCGGCGAGGGTGCGGCGCAGCACGCGCAGCTCCTCGCCCGCGCTGTCGGTGGCGCAGCCCATGCCGTGCGTCAGCGCGACGACACCGTCGACGTGCGCGAAGTCGGCCAGGGCTCCCGGGTGGACGTCACGCCGAAAACGATCAGCGATCGCCCGGGCCACCGTGGCCGAGCAGTTCACCGTCGTCAGCACGCCGATGTAGTTGCGCGTCGCGACACGGCCGTCGGCACGGACGATGCCATCGAAGGTGGCCGGCGCGGCCGCGTACTTCGTCGGCCGCGTCGCCGAGCACGGCGCGTGCTCGAGGCTGACCGCGCTGCACGCCAGGTTGTGGCTGTGCACATGCTGACCCGGCGCGATGGCCTGCGTGGCCAGACCGATGATCTGGTCGTAGCGTCGCACCGGCTCACCCGCGGCGATGGCCCGGGTCGCGATCTTGTGACCCGGCGGCACCAACCCGGCCACGGTGAGGCACTCGCTGGCGAGCACGCTGCCGCCGAGCAGCTGATGACGCGCGATCACCACGTTGTCGGCCGGATGGATGCGGATCACCGGGTCGACGCGTCGCGCGGCGCCGGCGACCACCTCGGCGGGCCGGCTCTCGACGACGCGACGCGCCGCGGCCGGGTTTGCCTGCCCCCGCGGGGCATAAGCGCTAACTTAACGTTCATGAGAAATCGGCCTCGCACTGATACGGACGAAGGCGCGGCGCTTCGCGCAATAGCGCCGCGATGCCTTGCCATCGCTGCATGCAGTCGCGTAG
>JBBIPS010000082.1:0-10373 GCA_037442725.1 Burkholderiales bacterium
TGCGGGTGTCGGGGTTCGGGTGGGCTGCGGGTGAAGACGCCGTGGCGCCGGGGTGGGGTCGGCCCAAGTACGCGTTGACGATCGCCGGGCGGCCGTGGCCCAGGTGCTCGGCGATGGCCTGGCGTGCCTGTGCGTCCAGCGCCGCGTCGACCGCGCCGCCGCCGGCCACCGGGGGCGGCTGGCCGGTCATCGCGCGGTAGGCATCGGCCGCATCCTGGTGGCGCAGGCCGTGCGGCACCACCTTCAGGCCGGCGCGGGTGATGCCATGGCGTTCCATCACGTAGCGCAGCCTCCGCTCGGCCTGCGCCAGCGTGCGCCGCGGGTCGCTGACGCTGTCGTCGGGGCCGATGGCCACGCGGCACGCCTGCGCCACGGCGGCCTCGCGCTGCGGGTTGTCGATGGGCAGCAGCCGGTCGCGGCCACCCTTGGTGCCGCGGTGCGTGTCCAGGTAGCGCGCCGGGCCGTCGGCGGGGCGGCCGGCCTGCTGCGCGGTCAGCACGTCCTGGTGGGGCCGCAGCATCAGGCTCTCCTTGAAGCGCAGGCCAAAGGCCTGCATCAGCCGCAGCGACGCGGCGGCGTGCCGGTCGTGGGCCTCCACCTCGCGGATCACGGCGTCGGCATCCACGCCCTGGGCGCGCCAGGTCTTGTCCACCGTGGCGGCCAGGCTGCGGCGGTGCAGTGCGGGGTCGTCGAAGTAGCTGGCGATGGGTTTCAGCAGACGTGGCTTGCCGATCCAGCCGGCAAAGGTGCGCATGAAGCTGAAGTAGGTCTGGATGGTGGCCGGGCTCATACGGCCGGCGTGCGCCTCGGCCTGCCAGTGCGCGGTGACGGCCTCGACGTGCCGGCCGCTGAACGAGCGCGGGTCGAGCTTGAAGCGCTTGGGGTGCTGGCGCAGGAAGGTGAAGAGCCAGTGGCAGAAGCGCGCCCGCTCGGCAATGGTCTTGTGGCTCACGCCTTTGTGCTTGCTGCTGTGGCGCCAGTTGTGCTGCTGCAGGATCAGGTTCAGCACGTAAGTGCCGCGGCGCGGGTTCAGCGGCAGGTCGGCCAGTGTCGGCTGCTCGTAGGTGCGCGGCCGGGCGATGGGCCCGGCGCGTGCGCGGCGGCGTGTGATGGTGGGTGTGGAGCGGTGCGGTGTGGCGGGCATGGTGCGAGTCCTCGGCAGTTGAATCGGTGGAACCCTGTGGTGCAGGCATCGGCGGGTTCCGGGGCCGATGCCGGGCCAGTGGCTTGCGGCGGCTACCTCGAAGGCAGCCACCGCGCGGAGGTTCGTAAAAGCGATCGCCAGCCAGCACGCGTCGGGCGCGATGTGGCGTCTGCCGAAGCAGACCAGGCCCTCAAGGGGCCTCAGGCGATCCCGGGGGCTCGACCCCCGGTGCGGCGCCCGAGCGGCACCGCGAACTCGTCCCCCACGCCGGCCCGACTGGCAGCGCCCGTTCCGCGACGGACGCGCAGGCCGTTCACGCGGGCCCTGCCGCCGCGCGGTGGCAAGCACCGGGCGGTTGGGCAGGGCTGGCTTGCAAGCAGAGGCCAGTGCGTGAACGCGTGGGGGAGGAACTCGAACGCCGGCTCCGCGGAGCAGGCGTCTTTCGCAGCCCGGAACGGGTGCGAGAGCTGGGGAATGCATCACCGCCGCGGCCTCATGGGCCGGGCAGGCATTGGTGGTCAGGCCACCGGTCGGGGCAGGGCCGCTCGGGGCGGCGGCTGCCGGGTGCGCATCACCTCGGGCCGGTGTCGGGCACGGGCTCGAGGGTGGCGCCAGGGTCGGGCCCGGGCGCGGCGCATAGGCGTCGATGACGACGCGGCGACGCGGGTGCGTCGGGGTCTGTTCGCACCCGCGGTGGCGGGCGCGATGGTGACGAGGTCACAGCTCCAAGGCTTGCGGTCGTGCGACTTCGGGGGCTCGATGCCGCCCAGGGCTGCCAGCTGGTCCCTGCTTGCGCACCGGCAGTGTGGGCTGGCAGCGCGGGCCTTGCAACGCCGAAATTCGCCGATTGGTGAGCCGATGGCGAAAGGCCCGCCAAATCGCCTGGGGTTGACGGGGAGGCGTTCTACCTCTGGGTCCGACCGTGCTCGGGCCGACCGGCTGCCTGCTCCTGGAAGTGACATCCGAGATGCACTGCAGGTACAGCCCAGGGGCGGCGCGCGATTTGCGGTGTGACTGGGGAATCGATCGGGTGACAGCTGGCGATCACTGCAGTGACACGTGCTGTCGCTCGAAAGCTCGGCGCGGCGGCGCAGCACCTTGAAGTGCGCGTGGCCCATGGAACGCTGGTCCCTTGCTACATCGGAGCGACCATGCCCGAGCTTCAGCCCTTCCACGGCCACATCATCGAACTGCGCCGCCACGTCAACGTGCACTGGCGCCACCTCTACCCCATCGCGCCTACCGATCGGTGGGAGCTGTGGCTGCGTGCGCCGGACGGCACCGAGCGCAAGTTCACCGTCCACACGCGAGAGATGCCGGCGCGCCGCGGTCACGACGTCAGCCTGATCACCACACCGCACCGCCGGCCGCGCGTGCTGGCCCTGGCCAACTGGACGACGATCGACGGCGTCAACTACGCCCGCAGCGAGCCGCGCCGGGTTTGGTGCGGGTGGGTGACGTGCCGCGGCTGGCCGCGGGCTTCGTCGGCATGACGGCCTGGCTGGGCGATGCGGGGATGGTGCTGTTCGTGCCTGCGGCGGCGGCGGTGCTGGCGGTCGTGGCCGCGTCGCGCTGGTTGGCGCGGCAGCGGCTGGCGTGGCGGGTGGACCGGGCGATCGACCTGGAAGCTTGGCGGACGGCGAAGGAGCCGGCGCCACTGCACTGAACCGCCGGCGAATTGCACATTCTCAGAAGTTACACAAACATTATCGTCCCACAAGAAGTTCATGTGCAATAATGTCTGAAATATTCAACCTGAGCCGATCATGTTGCTCGAGTTCCGCATCCGCAACTTCCGGTCTATCAAGGACGAGCAGTCCCTGAGCCTGGTGGCTGCGCCGGCCGACAAGGAACTGGCCGAGACGCACCTGGCGCCGACCGGCCTGAAGGCCTTGCCCCAGGCCGTTCGCTCGGCGGTGCTGTACGGTCCCAATGCCAGCGGCAAGAGCACGCTGCTCTTCGCGCTGAACTACCTGCGGTCGATGGTGGCCGAGTCGGCCACGGTCGTGCAGCCGGGGCAGACCTACAACGTCCAGCCTTTCCGCCTCGACCCGGCCGCCGCCAGCCAGCCGACCGAGTTCGAGGCCAGCTTCCTGGTCGACGGCATCCGCCACCAGTACAGCTTCGCGATGACGGCCGATCGCATCGTCAGCGAGCAGCTGATGGTGTGGCGTACCGCGAAGCCGACACAGTGGTTCAGCCGCCGTCTGGACGACAGTGGTGAACGCTACGTTTACGAGTTCAGTGCCTACCTGACCGGCCCGCGCAAGCTCTGGCAGGAAAGCACGCGACCCAACGCGCTGTTCCTGTCGACGGCGGCGCAGCTCAACAGCGAGTTGCTGGGCCCGGTGGCGCGCTGGCTTGTGCAGGGCCTCGTGTACCTGCCGGCGGGTGCCTTCATCGACCATGCGTTCACGACGGCGCTGCTGGAATCGAAGGAAGGTCGCACCGCGGTTCGAGACTTCCTCGTGACGGCAGACATCTCCATCGCCGAGGTGTCGGCCGTGCCCCGCAAGGGGCTGCGCGGCCAGGTGATGTTCCAGCCCGGGGGTGTCGCCCAAGCCCGGCAGGAAGAAGGGGAGTTCCTCTTCCCGATCTTCGAACACCGCACCGAGCAGGGCAGCGCAAAGTTCGAGCTGCACGAAGAATCCGAAGGCACGCAGCGCCTGTTCGGCCTGGCCGCGCCGGTGCTGGATGTGCTCAAGCACGGCCGCGTGCTGGTGGTGGACGAACTGGACCGCAGCCTGCACACCCTGCTGGTCCGGCGCCTGGTCGGCATGTTCCACGACCCGGTGCTGAACCCGCGCGGTGCGCAGCTCGTCTTCAGCACGCACGACACCTCATTGCTCGACCACACGCTGTTCCGGCGCGACCAAGTGTGGTTCGCCGAGAAGGACGATACACAGGCTACGCGGATCTTCCCGCTGTCGGACTTCAGCCCGCGCAAGCACGAGGCGTGGGAACGCGGCTACCTGATGGGGCGGTACGGGGCGGTGCCGATGTTCTCCGCCCTGCCGGAGACGGCGTCGTCGGTGGTCGCGCCGTCGGCGCCCTCGGCTCCGGGTTCGCCGGTGTCGGTCTGATCAACCCGAACGCCCGATGGGTAAGGACGGTCAGCCCAAACACCGGCAAGCGGCGCGGGAACTGCTGCGACGCAAGGCGCAGCGCCAACCCGCAGAACGCTTGCTCATCGTGTGCGAAGGGTCGAAGACCGAGCCCTTGTACCTGGGCGAGATCCGGCAGCAGTTGCGGCTGCCCTCGACCAACGTGCAGGTCCAACCCGCCGCCTACGGGACCGAGCCGCTCAGGATCATCGAGTACGCCGAGCGTCTGTTCACAGAGGGCCAACGCGGGCTGGGCATCCATGCAAGAAGCTTCGATCGTGTCGTCGTCGTGTTCGACCGCGACGAGCACCACACCTACCACGCGGCACTGCTGCGCGTCGCGGCACTGAGCGGGCGGCTCGAGAACGACGAGCGGGTCAAGCTGCCTTTCGAAGCCGTGGTGTCGGTGCCTTGCTTCGAGCTGTGGTTGCTGCTGCACTTCGAGGACGTGTTTGCGCCGCTGCACCGTGACGAGGCCTTGGCCCGGCTTCGTGGGTATGTGGCTGGGTACGCCAAGGGGCAGGGCTCACACTGGGCTGTGACGCGCGATCGACTCGAAGTCGCCACGGCGCGAGCCAACGCGCTGGTGGCGGCCGGACACACGGCTGAGGATGGCACGCAGCCCTACACGAACATGCACGAGCTGGTGCACCGCCTGCTGCACCTCAAGGACCAGGCGGCTTGATCCGCGAGGCACGGGCAGCTCGCAGGACGGTTGGCAAACAACATGGTCAGGGAGAACAACATGGCACAAGCCTCCGAGTCGGTCGCGATCTACTGGGACTTCGAGAACCTGCACGCCAACCTGGTGGACCAGGCGCATGGCCCGGGCGCCTATCTTGCCAACCGGTTCAGGCCTCAGGACGAGGTGATCGACGTCGAGACGACCGTCGAGTTCGCACTTTCGCTGGGGCCGATCGCGATCAACCGAGCCTTCGCCAACTGGGTGTCCTTCAATCGCTACAAGCAGTCGCTGCTGCAGGCAGCCATCGAGCTCATCCAGGTCTTCCCTCCCGGGGCGAACGCCAAGAACGGCGCGGACATCAAGCTCTGTCTGGACGTGATGGAGGACATGGTTCGCTTCCCTCACATCGGCACCATCATCGTGGTCGGTGGCGACAGCGACTACATGCCGCTGTCCTATAAGGTGAAGGCCGCCGGGCGAACGCTGGTCGGCATCGGCAGCCGCCGCGGGACGAACCAGCACTGGGCTCGAAGCTGCCACGAGTTCAAGTTCTACGAGGCGCTGCTGGCGCCAGCAGTGCCGGCCCCAGAGGCCGCGGCTTCTGGGCAGCCACCGGCCGAGGCCCTGGTGACTCCAGCGGCGGGCGAGCCGGTCGTCATGTCGGCGCCGCCCGTCGCGGCTGCGACTGAATCGTCGGTCGCCGTTTCGGAGGCAACAGCACAGCTGGAGGAGATGCGGACGCTGCTCGATGTGGCCGAGACTGCGGCCGCGCAGCGCAAGGCCGCTCGCGATCTCGTCGGCAAAGCAGTCGCACGTCTGGCGCAGAACCGTGGCGAGACCTGGATCCAGAAAGCCCGTCTGAGGCCGTTCATTCAGCGCATCGACTCGACCTTCCATGAGTCGAGCTATGGGTTTTCGACCTTCAACGAGATGCTGGCGTCGATGAGCGACCTCGTCGAGGTACGGCGGGGCGAGTTCGATCACGAGCTGCGCCTGCGGCCTGTGGTGTCGGAGCCGGCGTCTTGACTGCAGCGAGTGCGCGGCTGGGCTTGCAACGAAGGAAACTCAGCTTTCGTCTCGACAAGTAGACTTGCCAGCAAGCGATCGAGCCCAGCCGCTTCACGCCGTGTCACTGCAGTCCATGAAAGCCCAGGCGATCCGGGTAGCCAAGCGGGTAAGTTGCTGGCCGACGACCTGCCCTACGCCGAGGCCGTTCGCATCGCCCAGCCACTACCGACCGTGCCACTGTGCCGAGAGCCGTTCGACATGCCGTTTGTGCACCTGGCGGCCGCCGGCCGGGCCGACGCCCTGATCACCGGAGATGCCGACCTGCTGACGCTGGCCCGCGTGGGGCGCTGTCCGATCATGACCCCCGATGCCTTCACGAGTGGCGTGCCCCCGGCCGTGCCACATCATGCCTGACAGAGTTGCGGCTGGCGCCCGAATCGGCGGCGACGGCGCGACGCAGGCGATGACATCTGGCCAGCAGGCCACGTCGTCGGCTCGGCGCGCGGTGCTCACGCTATGGCAGGCCCGGAGGTACACGCGATCGTACTTCACGCTGCGCCACAACCGCTCGACGAAGACGTTGTCGCGCCAGGCGCCGCGCCCGTCCATGCTCAGCCGGCAGCCCTTGCCCAGGACGGCGTCGGCGAACACCACCGCAGTGAACTGGCTGCCCGGGTCAGTGTTGACGATCTCGGGCGTGCCCCAACGGGCGAGGGCCTGCTCGATGCCCTCCCGGGCATGACAGGCCTCCAGCGTGATGGCCGCCTTGTGCGCGAGCACCCGTCGGCTGGCCATGTCCACCACCGCGGTCAGGTGGACGAAGCCGCGCGCCATCCTGATGTAGGTCGTCTCCAGCGCCCAGACCTGGTTGGCGCGCGTGATCGCGCGAGCGGCCGGCGCAACAGCGACGGCGAGCGTCACTGACGAGGCCGGACGGCCCCGGGACGCGTCGGCGCGGTTCGGCACGGCCCTCGGGGGCATGCCTTGCGCAGGCGCACGATCGGGTGCGACCTGGGCCGCTGCGAGCCGCCCCGGACCGCTCGGGCCCGCACCTAGAATCGCGCCACACCGAGGATGGGCCGATGAGCATCAAGAGCGACAAGTGGATCCGCCGCATGGCCGAGCAGACCGGCATGATCGAGCCGTTCGAGCCGGGGCAGGTGCGGCAGTCGGCCGGTGGCGACAAGATCGTCAGCTACGGCACCTCGAGCTACGGCTACGACATCCGCTGCGCGCGCGAGTTCAAGGTCTTCACCAACATCTACTCGACGGTGGTCGACCCCAAGCACTTCGACGAGAGGAGCTTCGTCAACATCGAGGCCGACGTCTGCATCATCCCGCCCAACAGCTTCGCGCTGGCGCGCACGATGGAGTACTTCCGCATCCCGCGCAACGTGCTGACGATCTGCCTGGGCAAGAGCACGTATGCGCGCTGCGGCATCATCGTCAACGTCACGCCGTTCGAGCCCGAGTGGGAGGGCTTTGTCACGCTCGAGTTCAGCAACACCACGCCGCTGCCGGCCCGGATTTACGCCGGCGAGGGTTGCGCGCAGGTGCTGTTCTTCGAGAGCGACGAGGTCTGCGAGACCAGCTACAAGGACCGCGGCGGCAAGTACCAGGGCCAGCGCGGGGTGACGCTGCCCAGAGCCTGAGCGGCGCTCGATCAGACGCGGCCGAAGTCGAATGCCGCCAACTCGACCATGCCGCCCTCGGCGCGCGCCTTGCGAGCATAACGCGCATCGGCAGTGACCAGGACGGCGTCGCCGGCCTCCAGGGCGACGGCGTGGTACAGCGTGTCGAACAGGTGCTGACCGTGGCGTGCCGCCAGGGCCATTGCGCGGGCATGGACAGGTTCGCTGTCGATCACCTGCATCTCGATCTCGAGCAGGTCGCGCAGGCTCTCAGCAGCCGTGGCGGGTGACTCGCGCGCCAGCACGGCGCTGACCTCGGCGACGAAATGGGGTGGTTGCAGCAGCGTCAGGCGGGCGTCGAACACGGACTGCAGCAGGCGCAGTGCCTGCGCGACAGCTCGGCGCGCTCGACCGCTTCGCGCATCAGTTCGGCGATGACGGCCGACTTGTTCTGCCCGTCGAAGGCGTCATTGAACGCTTGCTTGACGTCGTCGGGTACGCTGAAGTTGACGCTGGCCATCGGAATCCTCTTGTTGAAAGGTTCAACAAGCGAAGATGCTAGTACTCCGCCCCACAGATTTCGAAACATGAAAACGCGCCTTCGACCCGATGTCGTCGTTGCAAATGCTCGCCATGCCAATGGGCATGGCTGTGCTTTGCGCCTAGACATCGGGCCGAATCCATCGTTTTCATCATGTTCCGAAACCTATGCGGGATTACTAGCACTGCCACCCGACGCCGATGCGACGCGCCGCAGGCGCGGCAGGTCGATGTCGACCGTCGTGCCGGCGCGTTGTGCCGACAATCCCGGTGGTGACGATCGCGTCGTGACGCACGAGGAGACTCGAACCATGAACAACAACCCATCGCACGCCCACGCCCGCATGCTGGCGCTGCGCGCCGCCGACCAGGGCAAGGTCGTCAGCGCCGCCGCGGCGGTGCAGTTGCTCGCCGACGGCGACATGCTGGCCAGCGGCGGCTTCGTCGGCATCGGCTTTCCGGAGAACCTTGCGGTGGCGCTCGAAGAGCGCTTCCTCGCCACCGGTGCGCCGCGCAACCTGGGGCTGGTCTACGCCGCGGGGCAGGGCGACGGCAAGACGCGCGGGCTGAACCATCTCGGCCACGCCGGACTCGTCGGGCGAGTGATCGGCGGCCACTGGGGGCTGGTGCCGGCGCTGCAGGCGCTCGCGGTGGGCGGCCAGATCGAGGCCTGGAACCTGCCGCAGGGCGTCATCTCGCACCTGTTCCGCGACATCGCCGCCGGCCGACCGGGTCATCTCTCGAAAGTCGGGCTGGACACCTTCGTCGACCCGCGCCACGGTGGCGGCCGCATCAACGCGCGCTCGACCGACGAGCGCGTGCGGCTGATGACGATCGACGGCGAGGAGCTGCTGTTCTACAAGGCGTTCCCGATCGACGTCGCCTTCATCCGCGGCACCACCGCCGACACCGACGGCAACATCACGATGGAGCGCGAGGCGCTCACGCTCGAGGCGCTGGCCATCGCGATGGCGGCACGCAACTCGGGCGGCATCGTCATCGTCCAGGTCGAGCGCCTGGCCGAGGCGCACTCGCTGCCGCCGCGCCAGGTCAGGATCCCCGGCGTGATGGTCGATTGCGTGGTCGTCGCCGAGAAGCCCGAGTACCACACGCAGACCTTTGCCGAGAGCTACAGCGCGGCCTACGCCGGCGAGGTCCGGCTGCCGGCCAGCCAGGTGCAGCCGATGCCCATGGGCAAGCGCAAGGTCATCGCGCGCCGCGCCGCGCTCGAGCTCGAGCCCAACAGCGTCGTCAACCTGGGACTGGGCATGCCCGAGGGCGTGGCCGCGGTGGCCGCCGAGGAGCGCGTGATCGACCTCATCACGCTCACCGCCGAGCCCGGCGTGATCGGCGGCATCCCGGCCGGCGGGCTGAACTTCGGCGCTGCGGTCAATGCGCAGGCCGTCATCGACCAGCCCTACCAGTTCGACTTCTACGACGGCGGCGGGCTCGACATCGCCTTCCTCGGGCTGGCGCAGGCCGACGCCGAGGGCAACCTCAACGTCAGCCGGTTCGGCCCGCGCCTGGCCGGCGCCGGCGGCTTCATCAACATCAGCCAGAACGCGCGCAAGGTGGTCTTCCTGGGCAGCTTCGCGGCCACCGCGGCGGACAAGTCGCCGCGCCCCAAGTTCGTCCGCGCCGTCGAGCACCGCACCTTCTCCGGCCGCGAGGCCGTGCGCCGCGGGCAGGCGGTGCTCTACGTCACCGAGCGCTGCGTGTTCCGGCTGCAGCCGCGCGGGCTCGAGCTGATCGAGATCGCGCCCGGGCTGGACCTCGAGCGCGACATCCTCGCCGGCATGGAGTTCGCGCCGATCATCGAGCGCCCGCCCGCACTGATGGACGCCGCGTTGTTCGCCGATGCGCCGATGGGGCTGCGCGCCCGGCTGCTGCTGGTGCCGCTGGCCGATCGCTTCCAGTTCGCCGCGGCGCAGCGCACGATGTTCATCAACTTCGAGCACCTGACGATCCGCACGCGCGACGACGTCGAGGCGGTGCGCCGCGAGATCGAGCGACACCTGGCGCCGCTCGCCGAGAAGGTCTACGCGGTCGTCAACTACGACCACTTCGTGCTCGACGCCGAAGTCGAGGACGACTGGGCGGCGATGGTGCGCGAACTCGTCGACCGCCACTACCTCAACGTCACGCGCTACAGCACGTCGAGCTTCCTGCGCGCCAAGCTCGGCCCGGCGCTGGCCGCGCGCGGCGTCGCGCCGCACATCTACGAGACCGGCGCCGAGGCGCGCGCCTGGCTGCGCCGGCCG
>JBBIPS010000083.1:0-10327 GCA_037442725.1 Burkholderiales bacterium
GCGCTGGCCGGCGTGGTGCCGGCCGCGGACGACCACCTGCCCGGCTGCCTGCTGGCGCCGCGCTGCCGGTACGCCGGCGCCGCGTGCCACACCACCCCCCCGGAACTGGCGCCGCTGGCCGATGCGAGCCAGGTGCGCTGCCTCGCGCCGCTCGACGTGCCAGCCGGAGCCGCCGCCTGATGTCGTCGAATGCCGACGCGGTCAGGACCGTGCTCGACGCGCACGAGCTGACGCGCCACTACCGCGTCTCGCGCGGCCTGTTCGCTCCAGCGGCCACCGTGCAGGCGCTCAACGGCGTGAGCTGTGCGGTCGACGCCGGACAGACGCTGGCGGTGGTCGGTGAATCGGGCTGCGGCAAGTCGACGCTGGCGCGCGTGCTGACCCTGATCGAGCCGCCCGATGCGGGCCAGCTGCAGCTGGCCGGCATCGACGTCGGCAGCGCCGCCGCGGCGCAACGGCGGCAACTGCGCCAGCGCGTGCAGATGGTGTTCCAGAACCCGTACGCGTCGCTCAACCCGAGGAAGCGCGTGGCACAGATGCTCGACGAGCCGCTGCGCCTGAACACGCCGCTGTCGGCTGCCGAGCGGCGCGAACGCGTCGCGGCGATGCTCGAGCGCGTCGGGCTGCGCCCCGCGCAGGCGGCGCGCTACCCGCACATGTTCTCGGGCGGTCAGCGCCAGCGCATCGCGATCGCGCGCGCGATGATGCTCGAGCCCGCCGTGCTGGTGGCCGACGAGCCGACCTCGGCGCTCGATGTCTCGATCCAGGCGCAGATCCTCAACCTGTTCATGGACCTGCAGCAGCGCACCGGCACCGCCTACGTCTTCATCTCGCACAACCTCGGCGTGGTCGAGCACATCGCCGACCGGGTCATGGTGATGTACCTCGGCCGCGTCGTCGAGTCGGCGCCCAAGGGGGCGCTGTTCGCGACCCCGCTGCACCCCTACACCCGGGCCCTGCTGGCGGCCACGCCGAGCATCGACGCGGCACGCCGGGGCGGCAAGATCCGCACCGACGGCGAGCCGCCGTCGGCGCTGGCGCTGCCGGCGGGCTGCGCCTTCCGCCAGCGCTGCCCGCTGGGAAGCGAGCGCTGCGCCAACGAGCTGCCGCTGCTGCGCGAGATCGACGGCCACCAGGTCGCGTGCCACCACATCGAGCCTGGCTTCGACGGCCGACCGCCTGACGTCGCAAGCAACACCGCTTGAGCGCCGGGTTTCGACCTCGCGCCAGCCCGCCTGTGCGCCTCAGCGCCGCGGCGGCCGCGCCCGCCAGAACGCCAGCACCGCAACCCCGCCCGCGGCGGCCAGCATCAGTTCGACCTCGCGATAGCCGGGAACGACCCGCAGCAACCAGGCAGCGGCCAGCGGCGCGGCGGCGCGTGCGAACAGGCCGATCGCCGACATCGCGCCGCCGATGCGACCGACATGGGTGCGGCCGAAATACTGCGGCACCAGCGCACCGCGGACGATCGTCACGAGGCCGTTGGACATGCCGAACAGCAGTGCGAAGCCGACGAGCGCCGGCATCGACCGGGCCAGCGCGAACAGCAGCATCGACAGCGGCAAGCCGGTCAGCACCACCGCACCGATCACGCGCAGCGGCCAGCCGCGGCCGAGCCCGGCATAGAGCAGTCGCGCCGCCACCTGCGCCGGACCGACGACGACCAGCACGGCCAGCGCATCGGACTGCGCAACGCCCTTGGCCGCGAACATCGGCATCACGTGCGCCCACAGCGCCGCCTGCACAAAGGCGTAGAGCAGGAAGCACAGCGTCAGCAGCCAGAAGCCCGACGCGTGCAGGGCCTGGCGCAGCGTCGCATCGTCGCGCTCGTCGACGGCGTGCGGCGCGGCCACCAGCGCCGGCCCGCGCAATGCCCAGTGGTGCAGCGGCGCCACGACGAGCAGCAGCAGCGCGCCGATCAGCGCCAGCGCCGGCCGCCAGCCGAGCCAGGCCAGCAGCGCCGCCACCGCGGGGAAAGCCAGCGTGCTGGCGAAGCCGCCGACCAGCGTCAGCGTGGTGATGGCGTCGCGGTAGCGCAGCGGGTAGCGCTTGGTCAGCACGTTGAAGGCCGGCTCGTAGAGCGTCATCGCCATCGCCGCACCGAGCAGCGTCCACACCGCATACAGCATCCACGGCGCGCTGAGGAGCGACCAGGCCAGGAAGCCGGCACCACCGAGCAGCGCGCCACCGGTCATCACCACGCGGCCGTGGCCGCGGTCGATCGCGGCACCGACCGCGTAGCTCGACGCACCCCAGACGGCCAGGCCGAGCGTGAGCGCGCCCATCAGCGTCGGCTTGTCCCAGCCCAGGTCGCGCTGCATCGGCAGCACGAACGACGAGAACGCGTAGTACAGCGCGGCCCAGCTCAGCAGCTGGGCGAACGCCAGCACCGCGACCGTCGCGGCATAGCCGGGCGCGGGGGCGCGCACGCGTCTCTGCGTGGCCGCGTCGGCGCCGTCGGCACCGCCGGTGCCGGCAGCCGCACCGACGTCGGCCGCGGCGACACCCGCGGCAGTCACGGTCGAGGCAGGGGACCCGGGGGTCGCGGCAGTCATCGGTGGCGATTGTCCGGTGGTGCGCGGAGCGCGATTTGTCGCCGCAGGGACAAACCGGAATCGAACGCGCGTGCTAAAACCCTCCCTGGCTGCGGGCGTCCATTCGAGTGCGCCCGGGCGAACGCGAAAGACACCTCCGCCATGGACCTGAACTTCACCCCCGAAGAGCTGGCCTTCCGCGCCGAGATCCGTGCATGGGTCGCGCAGAACCTGCCCAAGGACATCAGCCACAAGGTGCTGAATGCGCTGCGGCTCTCCCGCGACGACATGCAGCGCTGGGCGCGCATCCTCGGCGCCAAGGGGTGGCTGGGCTACCACTGGCCGCGCCAGTTCGGCGGCCCGGGCTGGAGCGCGGTGCAGCGCCACCTGTTCGAGGAGGAATGCGCGCTGGCAGGTTCACCGCGCATCGTGCCGTTCGGCCCGGTGATGGTGGCGCCGGTGATCATGGCCTTCGGCACGCCCGAGCAGCACCGGCGCTTCCTGCCCGGCATCGCCTCGGGCGACGTGTGGTGGAGCCAGGGCTACAGCGAGCCCGGCGCGGGCTCGGACCTGGCCTCGCTGAAGACGCGCGCCGAACGCCGTGGCGACAAGTACATCGTCAACGGCCAGAAGACCTGGACCACGCTCGGCCAGTACGGCGAGTGGATCTTCTGCCTGGTGCGCACCAGCAACGAGGGCAAGCCGCAGACCGGCATCAGCTTCCTGCTGATCGACATGAAGTCGCCCGGCATCACGCTGCGACCGATCATCACGCTCGACGGCGAACACGAGGTCAACGAGGTCTGGTTCGACAACGTCGAGGTGCCGGCCGAGAACCTGATCGGCGAGGAGAACAAGGGCTGGACCTACGCCAAGTTCCTGCTCGCGCACGAGCGCACCGGCATCGCCGACGTGAACCGCGCCAAGCGCGAGCTCGAGCGCGTCAAGCGCATCGCCCGGGCCGAAGGGGTCTACGACGACACGCGTTTTCGCGACCAGATCGCGCTGCTCGAGGTCGACATCGTCGCGCTCGAAATGATGGTGCTGCGCGTGCTGACCGCCGAGCACGGCGGCAGGCAGTCGCTCGACATCGCCGGCCTGCTCAAGATCCGCGGCAGCGAGATCCAGCAGCGCTACACCGAACTGATGATGCTCGCCGCCGGGCCCTTCACGCTGCCCTTCGTGCACGAGGCGATGGAGGCCGGCTGGCAGGGCGACTTCGCCGGCGCGGCGGTCTGCGCGCCGCTGGCCGGCACCTACTTCAACTATCGCAAGACGACGATCTACGGCGGCTCGAACGAGGTTCAGCGCAACATCGTCGCGCAGACCGTGCTCGGCGCCTGACGGCGGCGCGCAACGACCAGGGACACTGACATGGACTTCAACTTCTCCGACGACCAGGTCTCGCTGCGCGACGCGGTGGCGCGCTGGGTCGAAAAGGGCTTCAGCTTCGAGCGCCGCCACGCGTTGGCCAAGGCCGGCGGCAAGACGCGCGCGGTCTACACCGAACTCGCCGGCCTGGGGCTCGCCGGGCTGGTGGTGCCCGGGGCGCACGGCGGCATGGGGTTCGGTGCTGTCGAGGCGATGGTGGTGATGGAGGAGCTCGGCCGCGGCCTCGTCAACGCCCCTTACGCCGCCGGCGCATTGGTGGCGCCTGCCGTGTTGTCGGCCGCGCCGGCGCACGTGCAAGCGGAGTGGCTGCCGCGCATCGCGTCGGCCGCAGCGCTCGTCGTGCTGGCGCACCAGGAACGCGCCGCGCGCTACCGACTCAGTCACGTCGGCGCGCGTGCCACGCGCAGCACCGACGGCTGGACGATCAGCGGCCACAAGAGCGTGGTGCCCGCCGCCGACGAGGCCGATGCCTTCATCGTCCCGGCGCGCCCGGCCGGACTGGCCTCGGGCGCGGTCGACGCGCCCGAGGGCATCGCGCTGTTCCTGGTCGAGCGTGGCGCCGCGGGTGTCACGGTCAAGGGCTATCCGACGCAGGACGGCGGCCGCGCCGGCGAGCTCGAACTGGCCGAGGCCAAGGCCACGCTGATCACCGAGGAAGGCCTGGGCGCGCTCGAACTCGCCTTCGACGTCGGCATCGCGGCCACCTGCGCCGAAGGCGTCGGGTTGATGGACAGGATGGTGGCGATCACCGTCGAGTACATGAACACGCGCAAGCAGTTCGGCGCCACGCTGGCCAGCTTCCAGGCGCTGCGGCACCGCATCGCCGACGTCAAGATGCAGCAGGAGCTGGCTCGCTCGATGAGCTACTACGCCAGCCTGAAGCTCGGCGAGCCGGCGGCACAGCGCCGCCGCGCGCTGTCACAGGCCAAGGTACAGCTCGGCCAGTCGATGCGCTTCGTCGGCCAGCAGTGCACACAACTGCACGGCGGCATCGGCGTCACCGACGAGTACATCGGCAGCCACTGCTTCAAGCGCCTGACGATGCTCGAGATGGCCTACGGCGACACGCTGCATCACCTGGGCGAAGTGTCGGCACGGATGCAGGACACGGCGGGGGTGTTCGCTTGACCCGATGCGGTGCGCTCCGCGCTGCCGCTGACTGTCTGCGTTAGCCGGGGCCGCGCATGTTCCCCGGCAGCATCACCGACATCGCCGGCCTGAAGGTCGGCCACTTCACCGACCCACGCCGTCCGACCGGCTGCACCGTGCTGCTGTGCGAATCGGGCGCGACCGCCGGCGTCGATGTGCGCGGCGCGGCACCGGGAACGCGCGAGACCGACCTGCTCGACCCGCGCAACGTCATCGAGCAGGTGCACGCCGTGCTGCTCGCCGGCGGCAGCGCGTTCGGCCTGGCCGCTGCCGATGGCGTGATGCGCTGGCTCGACGAGCGTGGGCACGGCGTCGCGGTCGGCCCGGTCCGCGTCCCCATTGTCCCGGCCGCGGTGCTGTTCGACCTCTGGCTCGGCGATGCGTCGATCCGCCCCGACAGCGCCGCAGGCTACGCCGCCTGCGAAGCGGCCGGTGCCGCCGCACCGGCGCAGGGCAATGTCGGCGCGGGAGCCGGCGCGACGGTCGGCAAGCTGTTCGGCATGGCCCACGCGATGAAGGGCGGCATCGGTAGCGCGTCGATCAAGGTCGGCGCCGTCACCGTCGGCGCGCTGGTCGCCGTCAACGCGCTGGGCGACGTCGTCGACCCGGCCAGCGGCCGCGTCATCGCCGGTGCACGTGACGGCGATGCGCGCGCGCTGATGGACAGCATGGCCGCGATCCGCGCCGGCCGCCTGCCCGCGCCGCTGCTCGACGGCATGGCCACCACGATCGGCATCGTCGCCACCGACGCGCGGCTGACCAAGGCGCAGTCGGCCAGGCTGGCGGCGATGGCGCACGACGGCCTGGCGCGGACCATCCACCCGGCGCACACGCTTGCCGACGGCGACACCCTGTTCGCGCTGGCCACCGGCGGTGCCGGCAAGCCCGGCAACCTGATGGTGCTCGGCGCACTGGCGGCCGAGGTCGCGGCGCGTGCCGTGCAGAACGCCGTCCACCACGCGCACGGCTTGCACACGCCCGGACTGCCGGAACTGCCGGCGGCCGGCGAGCTGGTCTGAGACACCGACGGCACCCCCGGGCCGGCGCCATGCGTCGTCCGCCGCCGTGGACGACCCTGCGCCGCAGCACGCGCAAGACCACCCATTGCCGGGAGCATGCCTTGTGAGCGACGCGGACCGCGCCGGCAGGCCCGGCCGCGGCACCCGGCTCGACCAACTGCTGTTCACGCAGGGCTTCGGCACACGCCGCGTCTGCGCCGGGCTGATCGAGCAGGGACGCGTTCGCATCGACGGCGAAGTCGTCGACAAGGCGTCGGCCGAGTTCGACACCGCCGGACTGCACTTCGAGGTCGAGGGCCGCGACTGGCCGTACCACGAGCGCGCGCTGGTCGTGCTGAACAAGCCGGCGGGCTACGAGTGCTCGGCCAAGCCGCGCCACCATCCGGGCGTGGGCAAGCTGCTGCCGCCGCCGTTGCGCCAGCGCGGCGTGCAGACGGTGGGCCGCCTGGACGCCGACACCACCGGCCTGCTGCTGCTGACCGACGACGGCGCACTGATCCACCGCCTGACATCGCCCAGGCACCATGTGCCCAAGGTCTACGAGATCACGACCGGGCAGCCGGTGGACGCGTCCCAGGTGCGACAGTTGCTCGGCGGCGTCGTGCTGCACGACGACCCGGCGCCGGTGCGCGCCGCCGCCTGCGAGATCACCGGTGAGCACGCGCTGCGGCTGACGCTGGTACAGGGCAGGTACCACCAGGTCAAGCGCATGGTCGCGGCGGTGGGCAACCACGTCACCGCGCTGCACCGCAGTGCCTTCGGCGCGCTGCGCCTGCCGCCCGAACTGGCGCCGGGGCAATGGGCCTGGGTCGACAGGATCGAGGCCATCACCGGATAGGCAGCGCGGCGCGGCAGCCCGCGGTGCCGCAACGCGCCCGGCGCTGCAACCCGCCGCGCTCGCCACCGATAATCGCCCGATGCGGGTCTTTCGCGGCTTCCACCATCCCGGGCTGGCGCCCGAATGCGCGCTGACGATCGGCAATTTCGACGGCGTGCATCGCGGCCACCAGGCGATGCTGGTGTTGCTCAACAACGAGGCCAGGCACCGCGGCGTGGCCAGTTGCGTGCTGACCTTCGAGCCGCACCCGCGCGACTACTTCGCGCGGCTCGCCGCCGGACACGCCGACCCGGCGCGACCCGGTGCCGACCCTGATCGCCTCGCCGCCGCAGCGCCGGCGCGCATCGCCACGTTGCGCGACAAGCTCTCCGAGCTCGATCGCTGCGGCATCGACCAGGTGGTGGTGCTGCGCTTCGACGCCGCCCTGGCCGCACACTCGCCAACGGCTTTCATCGACCAGATGCTGGTCGACGGCCTGCACGCGCGCTACGTGCTGGTCGGCGACGACTTCCGCTTCGGCGCCAGGCGTGCCGGCGACTACGCGATGCTCGACGCGGCCGGCGCCACCCACGGCTTCGACGTTGCACGCATGCTCAGCTACGAGGTGCACGGCGTGCGCGTGTCGAGCTCCGCCGTGCGCGCTGCGCTGGCCGGCGGCGACATGGCCGCCTGCGCCGCGCTGCTCGGCCGGCCGTACAGCATCAGCGGCCATGTCCTGCACGGCAGGAAGCTCGGCCGCGAGCTGGGCTTCCCGACTCTGAACCTGAAGTTCGACCATCCGCACCCGGCGGCGATGGGCGTCTTCGTCGTGCGCGTGCACGGGCTCGCCGCGCAGCCGCTGGCCGGCGTGGCCAGCCTCGGCATGCGCCCAACGGTCGAGCATGCCGGCCGCGTGCTGCTCGAGACGCACGTGCTCGACTGGCCGGCCACGCTGGGGATCCAGGCCGGCTACGGCACGGTGCTGAGGGTCGAGCTGCTGCACAAGCTGCACGACGAGCGGCACTATGCGTCGCTCGATGCACTGCGCGCGGGCATCGCGCGCGACAGCGCCGACGCGCGCGCCTGGTTCGTCGCACAGCGCTGACGCGGCGCCGCCCGCGCACGCAGGGTGGCGGGCGGGCGGGCGCAGATCGGGCGCGTTGCGGCTGCGGTCAGGGTCGAAGCCAGCCCGGCCCAGGGACCTTCAGAAGCGCCAGGCCAACCCGCCGTTGAGACCCCAGTTCGCTGCCCGGTGCGTCAACGGGCTGCGCCGCGCCGGGCCCTGCAGTTGCGAAGCCCCCAGGCTGGCAAAGCCGACCCAGCGCTGGCTGATGTCGGCACGCAGGCCCAGGCCGAGCGAAATGTCGCGCAGTCCCGCCCCGGGGTGGTACTCGGGATAGCCGCTGCGCACGCTCGCGGCCGCGTCGACGCCGTAGTAGCTGCGCAGGTTGCGCCGGTCAGCCAGCGTCAAGCCGAATCCCCAGCTGGCGACGAGACGCGGGCTCAGCCGGTACTCGCGGCCGATGCTCGCGTCGGCCACCGCGCCACCGCCGCGGTTGAACAGGTCGGCACTCAGCCCCAGCGTCAACTGCCAACCGCTGTCGTAGAGCTTGCGCGTCGCCGAGAGCCGGCCGCGCACCGTCGGACGCACGTCGTCGAGGCCGCGCAGGCCGGGATCGTCGCCGGCGTCACGGCCGCTGTCGCCGCGCAGCGCGAAGTTCACGCGCAAGCCCTCGGCCTGGATCAGGTCGGTGGCCAGGCCGCGCACGACCTCGTCGTTGCGCCGGGTGACGAAGCCGCCGGCATTGGTCACCGTCCAGCGACCGTAGCGGACGAAGAATCCTGGCGTCATCCCGGTGTGCGAGGTGGCCGCGCCCGGATACGCCGGTGCGTAGCGCAGCACCGGGCCGATCGCGCCTTCCCATTGCGGCACCGCGTCGGCCGCCAGCGCCTGCGTGCCGCCGAGCGCCACGACCGAGCCGAGCACGACGCCGGCCAGACGCGCCGGGCCAGCGTGTCGACGGCAGCCGCCACGCGGCTTCACGCACGGCATGGCAGCACGGCACAACGGTGCGCTCGGGGACATCGGCAGTCGTTCAGTAGAATCGCCTGATGACATTGTGCATGGTGCCCCTGAAGCTTCGGTGCGGCCACGCCGCCACGCGCCGGCAGACCACGCGCGACCGAATTCAGCGCTGCTTCGACTGACGCTGTCACGTACCGCGACGCGCCGTGCCGCGACGCCGTTTCCCTTGCCTTGTGACGAGCACGCTGCCCACCGCAGCGCGAAGCTGCCATGACCGAATCGAGCCCCACCCCGGGCGCCGCCACCGCGGCGACCCACAGCGCCGCCGCCGCCAAGGCGCCCGGCAGGAGCATCGACTACCGCGCCACGCTGAACCTGCCCGACACGCCGTTCCCGATGCGCGGCGACCTGCCCCGGCGCGAGCCGGGCTGGGTCAAGGACTGGGAGACCGAGGGCATCTACAAGCAACTGCGCGCCGCGCGTTGCAACGCGCCCAAGTTCATCCTGCACGACGGCCCGCCATACGCCAACGGTCAGCTCCACATGGGCCACGCCGTCAACAAGGTGTTGAAGGACATGATCGTCAAGGCGCGCCAACTGGCGGGCTTCGACGCGCAATACGTCCCGGGCTGGGATTGCCATGGGTTGCCGATCGAGAACGCGATCGAGAAGAAATACGGCCGCAAGTTGAGCCGCGACGAGATGCAGGCCAGGAGCCGCGCCTACGCCACCGAGCAGATCGCGCAGCAAAGGGTCGACTTCAAGCGCCTGGGCGTGCTGGGCGACTGGGAGCGGCCGTACCGGACGATGGATTTCGCCAACGAGGCTGGCGAGCTGCGCGCCTTCAAGCGCGTCGTCGAGCGTGGCTTCGTTTACCGCGGCCTGAAGCCGGTGTACTGGTGCTTCGACTGCGGCAGTTCGCTGGCCGAGTTCGAGATCGAGTACGCCGACAAGAAGAGCCAGACGCTCGACGTCGGCTTCCTGTGTGCCGAGCCCGACAAGCTGGCCGCCGCGTTCGGCCAGACTACGCTCGCCAAGGACGCGTTCGCGGTGATCTGGACCACCACCGCGTGGACGATCCCCGCCAACCAGGCGCTCAACCTGAACCCGGCGCTCGAGTACGCGCTGGTCGACACCGAGCGCGGGCTGCTGGTGCTGGCCGCCTCGCTGGTCGAGACCTGCCTCGCGCGCTACGGCCTGGCCGGCACGGTGCTGGCGACGACGCTCGGCGCGAAGCTCGGCGGTCTGAACTTCCGCCATCCGCTGGCCGCTGTCGATGCGGGTTATGACCGCTTGTCTCCTGTCTACCTCGCCGACTACGCCACCGCCGAGGACGGCACGGGCATCGTGCATTCGTCGCCGGCCTACGGCGTCGACGACTTCAACTCGT
>JBBIPS010000084.1:0-10261 GCA_037442725.1 Burkholderiales bacterium
CGCCTCGCGCGCATCGCGCCGTACTTCCGCCAGGCCCGCATCGGCATCGTCGCGGCGTTCGCCGCCTCGCTCGTCGGCGCGGCCACCGAGCCGGCGATGCCGGCGCTGATGAAGCCGCTGCTCGACCGCGGCTTCAACGGCGGCACGCTGCCGCTGTGGGCCTGGCCGGTGGCGATCGTCGGGCTGTTCACGATCCGCGGCGTGGCCGGCTTCATCGCGCAGGTCGCGCTGTCGTGGGCCGCGCACCAGGGCGTGCAGGACCTGCGCCGCGACCTGTTCGGCCGCGTGCTCAGTGCCGCACCGGCGATGTTCAGCCAACGCTCGGCGAGCAGCCTGACCAACACGCTGGTCTACGAGGTGCAGAACGGTGCGACGCAGCTCGTCAACTCGCTGCTGACGCTGGTCAAGGACACGCTCACGCTGCTGGCGCTGCTGGCCTACCTGCTGTGGCTGAACTGGACGCTGACGCTGTTCGTCGCGGTGCTGTTCCCGGCGGTGGCGATCGTGATGCGCAGCGTCGGCGAACGGCTGCACCGGCTGACGCGCCAGGGCCAGGAGGCCACCGACCAGCTCGCCTACGTGGTCGAGGAGAACGTGCTGGCCTGGCGCATCGTGCGGCTGCACGGCGCGGCACCAGCGCAGGCGGCGCGCTTCGAGAAGTACGCGCTCGAGCTGCGCCACGTGCTGCTCAAGATCGTCGCCGCCAGCGCCACGCTGACGCCGCTGACGCAGATCTTCGCCGCGCTGGCATTGTCGGCGGTGATCGTCGCCGCGCTCTGGCAGAGCAGCGGCGGCGGCGCCACGGTGGGCGGCTTCGTCGCCTTCATCACCGCCATGCTGATGCTGGTGGCGCCGATCAAGCACCTGTCGGACGTGATGGCGCCGATCACGCGCGGGCTGGCCGCGGTCGAGCGCGGGCTCGAACTGCTCGACGCCAGCCCGGCCGAGCACGGCGGCAGCCACGCCCCGGCGCGCGCCGCGGGCGCGATCGAGCTGCGCGACGTGACGCTGCGCTACCGCCACACGCAGACCAACGCGCTGGACGGCCTGACGCTGGCGATCGCGCCCGGCGAGATCGTCGCGCTGGTCGGCGCCTCGGGGGCCGGCAAGTCGTCGCTGATCAACCTGCTGCCGCGCTTCGTCGAACCCGACCGTGGCGCGGTGCTGCTCGACGGCGTGCCGCTGCCGCAGTGGGACAGCGCCGCGCTGCGCCGCCAGTTCGCGCTGGTGAGCCAGGACGTGGTGCTGTTCAACGACACGGTGACCGCCAACGTCGCGCTCGGCGCGGACACTGCCGCACCCGACCGGGCACGCGTGCGCGCCGCGCTCGCGGCCGCGCACCTGCTCGACTTCGTCGACGGCCTGCCGCAGGGACTGGGCAGCCTCGTCGGCCACAACGGCAGCCAGCTCTCGGGCGGGCAGCGCCAGCGCCTGGCGATCGCGCGCGCGCTGTACAAGGACGCGCCGATCCTGATCCTGGACGAGGCCACCTCGGCGCTCGACAACGAATCCGAGCGCGCGGTGCAGGACGCGCTCGACCGGTTGATGCGCGGGCGCACGACGATCGTCATCGCGCACCGCCTGTCGACCATCGAGCATGCCGACCGCATCGTCGTGCTCGACGCCGGGCGCGTCGCCGAGCAGGGCAGCCACGCCGAACTGCTGGCACGCGGCGGCGTCTATGCCCGGCTGCACGCGATGCAATTCCGCAACTGAAGGAGCTCCCCGCCATGACCTCGCCGACGACCCCCGCCCTGGATCCATCGACCGGCGCGCCCCCGATCAGCCGCTACCCGGTGCCCGAGTTGAAGGACCTGCCCGACGACCTGCGCGAGCGCATCCTGCAGGTGCAGGCCAAGGCCGGCTTCGTCCCCAACGTCTTCCTGACGCTGGCGCACCGCCCGGCCGAATGGCGCGCCTTCATGGCCTACCACGACGCGCTGCTGGTCAAGGACACCGGCTCGCTGACCAAGGGCGAGCGCGAGATGATCATCGTCGCCACGTCGGCGGTCAACCAGTGCCTGTACTGCGTCGTCGCGCACGGTGCGATCCTGCGCGTCTACGAGAAGAAGCCGCTCGTCGCCGACCAGGTCGCGGTGAACCACCGCAAGGCCGACATCGCGCCGCGCCAGCGCGCGATGCTCGACTTCGCGCTCAAGGTCTGCCGCGACTCGGCGGCCATCGAGCCCGCCGACTTCGACGCGCTGCACGCGCACGGCTTCAGCGACGAGGACATCTGGGACATCGGCGCGATCACCGCGTTCTTCGGCCTGTCCAACCGCATGGCCAACCTGATCGGCATGCGGCCCAACGACGAGTTCTACCTGATGGGGCGGGCGCCGCGCGAGAAAAGGCCGGCGTGACGCGGTAGCCCATCGTCGCCTGCCGCCGATCGCGCCGGCGGCAGGCAGCGCACCCGATCACCGCCCGGCATCCGACCCCCCCCCCGGACGGGGGGCCCGGGCGGGGGCCCGCCACGAAGCCGGCCGGAACCCCTCGCCAGGGCGACGCGGTGCAGCAGCGCACTGCCTACAGTGGGCTGCATGTCACACCACCGTCCGGAGCGCCATATGAAGCCGTTTCGCCCGCTTGCCACCGCCCATCGCGTCGGTGCCGCCCGCCGCCAGCGCGGCGTGTCGATGATCGAACTGCTCTGCGGCGTGTCGATCGCCGCCACGGCGCTCGGCAGCGCGATGCCCGGTCTGCAGGACCTCAAGCAGCGCCAGGCGCTCGAGGCCACGGCCGCCCAGCTCGAGACCGACCTGCAGTTCGCCCGCTCCGAGGCCATCGCCCACAATCGCGGCGTGCGGCTGTCGGTGCAGGCGCTCGGCGCGGGCAGCTGCTACGTCATTCACACCGGAGCGGCGCACGAGTGCCGCTGCAGCGGCCACGGGCAGACGCAGTGCGAAGGATCGGCCGAGGCACTGCGGCTGGTCGAGCAGATCAGCGCCGACCGTGTGCGCCTGGCCTCGGTCGGCAGTTCGCTGCTCTTCGACGGCGACCGCGGTACGGTCACACCGACCGCCACGCTCAAGGTCACCGACGCCAGGGGCCGGGCCATCCACCAGGTGGTCAACATCATGGGCCGTGTGCGTTCGTGCTCGCCACAGTCGGAAGTGGCCGGCTACAAGGCCTGCTGAGGGCGCCCCAGGCCGAAGCGTGGTCCTGCCCCTCAAGTCGGGCGAACCGGCGCGCGAACGGCCCTTCGCTCGCTCGTGACGCAACGAGTTGCACCCCCCGGTTGCGGGGTGAGGCCGACGAACGGTCAGCCCGTGCCGACGAATGGAGTACAGCCGCTGTGCCGCTGCGCCTGCCGTGTTGATAATCGTGAAATGGTTCACACGATGTCCGCAACGCACACGGATCCATGCCTGCCGCGCGGCTTCACGCTCATCGAGCTGCTGGTGGCGCTGGCGGTCGCGGCAATCCTGCTGGCGCTGGCGCTGCCGAGCTTCCAGGAGTCGATCCGCAAGGGTCGACGCGCGGACGCCGTGGCGGCACTGGCGCGCATCCAGCAGGCGCAGGAGCGATACCGGGCCAACCAGTCGACCTACGGCGCGTTGGGCGATCTGGCGGCAAGTGCCGTCACCTCGCAGGATGGACACTACGGCCTGGCAGTCTCCGGCGTGAGCGCCACCGGCTACACGGCAACCGCGACCGCGCAGGCGACCTCGCCGCAGGCACAGGACTCGAAGTGCCTGCAGATGGTCGTCGCGATGAACTCGGGCAACGTGTCGTACCGCTCGGTGAATGCTGCCTCGGCCGTGGACAGCAATACCTCCAACCCATGCTGGGCGCGATGACGACTTCCCTGCGCCGTCGCCGGTGCTGCGGGTTCACGCTGATCGAGCTGCTGATGGCCGTGGTCATCGTCGCCATCCTGGTTTCAATCGGCGTGCCATCGATGCGCAACTGGCTCATCAACCAGCGCGTCATCAACACGACGTCCGAGCTGGTCACCAACCTCAACCTGGCCAGGTCCGAGGCGATCCAGAAAGGGCAGACGATCGAGGTCAGCTTCAATTCAACTGCGGCGATGACCTGCTACAGCCTGCACACCACCGACCGGACGCGCGGCAATTGCAGCTGCCTGAACGGCATCGGGCGCGCCTGCACCGACGCGCTCGGCAATCCGTGGAACAACGGCCTGGTCGAACTGAAGACGGTCCAGATCGACATGGGCAGTGGCGTCACGCTGCGCTCGGCCACGAACATCAAATACCGCTCCCCGACCGGCGTGCCGGGCGATCCGACGCCGCTGCAGATCGACATCGTCGGCAGCTCGGGCGGCCAGTTGCGCGTCACCACCAACGGCACCGGGCGCCCGAGCATCTGCTCGCCAGGCGCTGCCATCAGCGGATTCACGCCATGCGGCTGAATCGCCTGCCCATCGTTTCGCGGCGCGCCCAGCGCGGGCTGTCGATCGTCGAGTTGATGGTCGGCATCACGATCGGCCTGTTCATCGTCGCCGGGGCATCGCTGGTGGTCACCGAACAGTTGAGCGACAACCGGCGTCTGCTGCTCGAGACCCAGGTGCAGCAGGACATGCGCGCGGCCGCCGACATCGTCGTGCGCGACATCCGCCGCGCCGGCTACTCCGGCGCTGCGCCACAGTCGGTCTGGCCGGCCGACGCCGCCGCGCTGGTGGCCAACCCGTATTCGGCCACGGCACCCGCATCGGCCCCCGGCGGCACCGGCCAGTTGACGTACAGCTTTTCGCGCGACCGGTCCAAGCGCAATGTCGCCGACAACGGCGTGATCGACGACGACGAACGATCCGGGTTTCGCCTCGGCAACGCCGGCACGATCGACATGCTGCTCGGCGCCGGCAACTGGCAGGCGCTGACCGATGCCAACGTGTTGCGCATCACCCGGTTCGTCATCACGCTGAACAGCCAGCCGCTCGACGTGCCGTGCGCCAAGCCCTGCGCCGGGCTCGCCAATTGCCCGCGTCGCCAGTTCGTGCGCGACGTGACGGTCGAACTCGTCGGCCAGGCCGTGCACGATGCCCGGGTGCAGCGCAGCCTGCGCAGCAACGTGCGCTTGCGCAACGACGAACTCACCGGCGTCTGCCCGGCCTGAGGCATTCCATGCGCAGCGCGATCCAGCCACGACCCCCGCAGCCGGCGCGCGGCGTGGCCACGCTGACCATCGTGATGGTGCTGTTCTTCATCATGGCCATGGTCGCTGCCTACGCCAACCGCAACCTGATCTTCGAGCAGCGGACCTCGGCCAACAACTACCGTTCGACGCAGGCGATGGACGCCGCCGAGGCCGGCGTCGACTGGGCCATCGCGATGCTCAGCGGCGGTCGCAGCGATGCGCAGTGCGTGGCCAGCGCGAATGCCGGCGACACCAGCTTTCGCCAGCGCTACCTGCGGCTGGGCGCCAACGGCGGCTACACCGCGACGGCGTGGAACGTCGGCGCCGGCGACAACCTGTTCCGCCCCAGTTGCGTGCTGAATGCCGGCGTCTGGAGTTGCAGTTGCCCGACCGCCGGCGACCCGGTGCTGGCCGCCCCCGCCAACGGCGCGGCGCCGGTGTTCACTCTGGCCATCACGACCGACGGCGTGGCCGGCAACCCGGGTTCGCCCGGCCTGCTGCAGTTGCGCGTGCGCGGCTGCTCGAACCTGGGCACCGGAGCCACGGCGTGCCACCTCACCTCGCTCGACGACTTCCCCGCGGTCGACGCGAGCGTGAAGCTCAGCGTTGCGCTCGGCCTGGCCCGCGCGCTGCCGGTGCCGCCGGTGGCGGCGTTGACCGCAGGCGCCGGCATCGCGCAGGACGCCGGTGTGGCACTGCGCGTGAGCAATCCCGACCCGAACACCGGCGTCGCGGTGCATGTCGGCACCGCGGTGACGGCCGATACGCGGCAGTTCGCGGGCCCGCCGGGCTCGACCGCGCCGGTCGTGCTCGACCACGACGCCGCACAGCACACGCTGTCGACCGACGGCACGCTGTTCCAGGCGCTGTTCGGCATGAACGCGCAGACCTTCAAGCGCCAGCCCGCCGCGGTACGGGTCGATTGCGGTGCCGACGGCAATTGCGACTCGGCCGACCTGGCTCCGGTGCTCGCCGCCAACCCGGGGCGGCTGGTCTGGGTCGACGGCAACCTGACGCTGGACGCCGACGCCACGCTGGGCAGCGCCGCGCAACCCGCAATGCTGATCGTCGACGGCGACATCACGCTGGCCGCCACGCTGACGATCAACGGTTTCGTCTACGCCAACCGCGACATCACCTGGCAGGCCGGCGCCGCAGCGTCGGTCGTCAACGGTGCGGTGGTGGCCGCGCGCGATTTCATCGGCCAGGGTACGACCACGGTCACCTACGACGCCGACATCCTGCGGAGAATCAGCCTCGGCTACGGCTCCTTCGTCCGCGTGCCGGGCAGTTGGGCGGTGCAATGACGATGCGACACGACAAGCCCCTGCGCCGCCGGCAACGCGGTGTCTCCCTGATCGAGGCACTCGTCGCGATGGCGGTGATGGCCTTCGGCATGCTCGCGTTGGTGGGCGTGCAGGCCACGCTGCGGCTCAACGCCGACATCGCCAAGCAGCGCTCCGAGGCGACCCGAATGGCGCAGGAGGATCTGGAGAACCTGCGCGACATCGTTTCGGTCGAAGCGGCGCCGGGCGACGCGCTCGGCTGGGACGAGATCGCCGCCAGCGCCGTCGCGAACGTCGTCGTCCCGGCGGCCAACGCCACCTTCAGGCTCGATCGCACGGTGGATGCACCGGCCGGATCGGCGCAGAAGGTGGTCTCGGTCAGTGTCTCGTGGACCGATCGTGTCGGCCAGCCCGAGCAGGTGGTCCTGCGCAGCGTCGTCGCCGGCGCGGCACCGGTATTGTCCGGGTTGCTCACGGTGCCGGCCACCGCGACGGCACCGGGCCAGCGCAACGGACGCCATCCGACGATTCCGGTTCAGGCGCAGGACCTGGGCGATGGCCGCAGCGTCTTCAAGCCGCCGCAGTCGGGCACGGTGGCCTGGACCTTCGACAACGTCACCGGCGTCATCAGGAGCGTCTGCACCGTCGCGGTGGATGCCACGTCGCAGACGCTGCGGGCGGCCGACCTGAACAACTGCACACCGACCAACGCGCAGTTGCTGTCGGGGGTCGTCCGCTTCATCACGGCCGGCCCGAACCCCCTGACCGCAGCCGACGCCGAGAACCCGCCGGGGCCGGCGCGCAACCTCGACGTCCAGCTGACGCTGACGAGTGCCGGGCACGCCGATCCGCAGCGCCAATGCTTCGACGATGCGCCCGCAACGATCGCCGCGCGCGACGCGTCGCCGGTCGGCTTCGTCAATTACTTCTGCATCGTCTATCCGAACGCGGCGCACACCTGGTCCGGCATCAGTTCAATCACGCCGCTGGCCTTCGGTGACGACGACGACGATCACTCCGACTGGACGGTGGGCGCGGGCGGCACGAACAAGGTCTGTCGCTACACCCCGGCCGCCGCCGACAACGCGACGACGGCGAACAAGGACCACCCGCGCAACTACGTCGCGGTGAGCGGCAACCTGGTGAACCAGAACTTCCTCGTCATCGCCAGCAACCGGAGTTGCCCGACCGACGTCGCTGCCGATCCGGCCAGCGGCAACCCGGTCAACTCCAACACGCTGCAGCACCAGCCGGCACCCTGACAGGCTCCGCACCCGCGTCATGCCGTTGTCCCAGGGCGATCACGACCTGCTGCTGCGCGCGGTCGCACTGGCACACCAGGCCATCGGGCTGTCGGACCCCAACCCGCGCGTCGGCTGCGTGCTGCACGACGCGCGCGGCCGGCCCGCCGGCGAGGGCTTCACCCAGCAGGCCGGTGGCCATCATGCCGAAGTGATGGCGCTGCGCGCCGCGGCGGCGGCGGGCCACGACATCCGCGGCGGCACCGCCTGGGTCAGCCTCGAGCCGTGCGCTCACCACGGACGCACGCCGCCGTGCTGCGACGCGCTGGTTGCCGCCGGACTGGCGCGCGTGGTGGTGGCCAGCACCGATCCGTTTCCTGCGGTCGCCGGCGAAGGCATCGGCCGGATGCGCGCCGCGGGCATCACGGTGGACGTCGCCGAGGGTGCGCCGACGCGCGCGGCGCGCGAACTCAACATCGGCTTCTTCTCGCGCGTGCTGCGCGCCCGGCCCTGGGTGCGGCTGAAGATCGCGGCCTCGCTCGACGGCCGCACCGCGCTGCCCGGCGGCCAGAGCCAGTGGATCACCGGCGAGGCTGCGCGCACCGATGGCCATGCCTGGCGCAAGCGCGCCGCAGCGGTGCTGACCGGCAGCGGCACGGTGCGCGCCGACGATCCCAGGCTCGACGTTCGCGCAGTCGCGACGGCGCGCCAGCCGCTGCGCGTCGTCGTCGACTCGAAGCTCGCGACCCCGGCGAACGCGCGCGTTCTGCAACCACCCGGCCAGGCGCTGCTGGTCGGCGCCAACGCGGCGACCGAGCGCGTCGACGCCTGGCACGACGCAGGCGTCGACGTCGTGCTGCTGCCGGCCGCAGACGGCAGCGTCGATCTGGCGCAATTGATGCAACGGCTGGCGCTGCAGGGCATCAACGAACTTCACGTCGAGGCCGGCCCGACGCTCAACGGCGCGCTGCTGCGGCAGGGCCTCGCCGACGAGTTGCTGATTTACCTGGCGCCGCGACTGCTGGGCCCCGGACGCGAGATGGCTTCGCTGGCACCGCTGGCGCAGTTGTCGCAGGCGCAGACGCTGCGCTTCGTCGAGGCGCGACCGGTCGGCGACGACCTGTGCATCGTCGCGCGACTGGCCGGGCACGACAGCTTTCTGGACTGACGCGCCGGCCTGCGAAAGCCGTCGACGCGGCTCGCGCCGCGCTGGCGCGGACACCCCGGCACGGCGTCGATCGCCGCCCGGCGTGCTCCTAGAATCCCGCTCAACCGCGCCACGCTCCGATGCTGCCGCCCGCCCCGCCCCGCGCACCGGCTGCCAGGCTGCCATCGGCGATCTGGGCGCTGGGCCTGACCAGCCTGCTGATGGACGTCTCATCCGAGATGATCCACAGCCTGTTGCCGGTGTTCATGGTCGTTGGCCTCGGCGCCAGCGCTTTGACCGTCGGCCTGGTCGACGGAGCCGCCGAGGCCACGGCGCTGATCGTCAGGGTGTTCTCCGGCAGCCTGAGCGACGCGATGGGCCGGCGCAAGCCGCTGGCACTGCTGGGCTACGGCCTGGGCGCGCTGTCCAAGCCGCTGTTCGCGCTGGCCGCAGCGCCCGCCTGGGTGCTCGGTGCGCGACTCGTCGACCGCCTCGGCAAGGGCATCCGCGGTGCGCCACGCGATGCGCTGGTGGCCGACATCGCGCCACCGGCACAGCGCGGCGCGGCATTCGGCCTGCGCCAGTCACTCGACACGGTGGGCGCCTTCCTCGGACCACTGCTGGCGATCGCACTGATGCTCGCCTGGTCCGACAACTTCCGCGCCGTGTTTGCCGTCGCGATCATCCCCGGCGTGCTGGCGGTGGCCGTGCTGGCCATGGCGGTGCGCGAACCGGCGGCCGACCCGATCCATCCGCCACGGCCGCCCTGGCAGCGCGAGCGCCTGGCGCAGTTGCCACCGGCGTACTGGTGGGTGGTCGGCCTGGGCGCGGTATTGACGCTGGCACGATTTTCCGAGGCTTTCCTGGTCCTGCGCGTGCAGCAAGGCGGGCTGGCGCTGGCCTGGACACCACTGGTGATGGTGGCGATGAACACCGTTTACGCGCTGGCGGCGTATCCACTGGGCAAGCTCGCCGACACGGTCAGCCACACGCGACTGCTAGTCTGGGGCCTGGTGCTGCTGATCGGCGCCGATGCGCTGCTGGCCTGGAGCGCGCACGGCGTCATCGTCTGGGCCGGCATCGCGCTGTGGGGCCTGCACATGGCGATGACGCAGGGACTGCTGGCCACCATGGTGGCCGCCACCGCTCCGGCCGATCTGCGCGGCACCGCATTCGGCCTGTTCAACCTGGCCAGCGGCGCGGCCATGCTGGTTGCCAGCGTGCTGGCCGGCGCGCTGTGGGACCAGTTCGGCGCACCGGCCACCTTCGCTGCCGGCGCACTGTTCTGCGTCGTCACCGGCGCCGGTCTGGCGCTGCGGCCAGCGCCGGCGTGAATCGACCCCCGGCGCCAAGCTGCGGCGCACCCGGCGCGGGCCCAGGCTGCTCCTGAGCCGGCAGCACGGCCAAGGCACCACGACGCCGGCTGATGCGGCAGGTGTCGACACACGCCAGCCCGCCCGAGCGCCACGCCGGGAGCGCGGCCC